>DATINJ010000240.1:0-14870 GCA_035474375.1 Kineosporiaceae bacterium
GTTCTGGTAGAGGTCGGCGAAGGGTCCGGTGGTGGCGTGGCTGAGGAATCCGTTGGTGGGGCTGCCGCCATTGATCCAGGCGGCCTTGGATTCGGTTTCGTGGCCGAGGCCGAACAGTTTGTCGAGGAAGGCCCAGAGGAAGATCCAGCCGAGGCCGATTCGTAGCGCCGCCGTGACGTAGCCGAAGGTGCGGGCTTGCGCCGGGGCGACCACCTGTCCGGCAGCCGGTCCGGTCGGGACGGTCTGGTTCGCAGTGGCGCCGGCGTGAGGAGCACGCCGACCGGAGATGAGTGCCATCAGAACCTCCTGAGGTTCTAGCTGCCCGGGCTGTCCGGACTGGCCTGATCACTACGTTTGCGCAGTCGAAGCGTCAGCTGTAGGGCCGATGGAGGGCACTGATCGGGACGTTGGTCCCACCCGCAGCCACGGTTGAGGAACAGGTCCGCTATCCGGGCCGATGGTCCCTTCCCCCGATGGGTCCCAGGGGTCAGGCTGGAGCAATGGACAAGACGCATGCTCAAACGGATCCGGAGGTGCCGCAGCCGGCGGCGCTACTGACTGACAACGACTGCTGGGGGCTGCTGCGGCGAGTCCAGGTGGGGCGGCTCGCCGTCGTGCTGGACGGCGAACCGGAGATCTTCCCGGTGAACTACATCGTCGATCACGGGACGCTCGTCTTCCGCACCGCCGACGGCACGAAACTGACGGCGGCCCTGACGAACCGGACGGTGGCCTTCGAGTCCGACGGGTTCGACTCGGACCGATCGGTGGCCTGGAGCGTGGTCGTCAAAGGCTCCGCCAGCGAGATCCGCGAGCTCGAAGACAAGATCGACGCCTCGCTGTTGCCGCTCGCCCCCTGGCACGGCGGACCGAAGCACCGGTTCGTGCGCATCGTGCCCAGCCAGATCAGCGGGCGCCAGTTCGCGGTCGTGGACGGCTCGGTCTGGCACAACCCCTACACGCTGCGGCGTACCTCGGGATACGAGTGAGGCCGGCGGCCGGCTACTCACCGGAAAGGGTCGTTAGTCCCTGCCGAAAGTCCTTGACTGACGATTGAATTGGGCTTCCGAAGGAGCTCCATCGAGAAAGGCACGATGATGACTGTCGGGTCCCAATCCGTTACGGTTCAGCTCACGGTCCGCGGCGACATTCCACAAGACGACCGGGCCTATGCTGTGCGCAAGGTCGGGCGGGTGCTGGAGATGGCGCACCGGCCGGTGCTGAAAGCTCACCTCGTGCTCGGCTGGGAGCCGGATCCGGCGCACACGCACCCGGCTCGTCTGGAGGTCGGTCTCGACGTGGACGGCGTACCGGTCCGGGCGCACATCGCGGCGGACAGCATTCGCGAGGGCGCCGATCTGCTGCAGGGGCGCCTCAGCCGCCGACTGGTTCAGCTTCAGGATCGCGCTCGTGCCCGGCATCGGTGGGCAGAGGCAATGCGGGCAGCTGGTGCGCCCGGTGCTCAGCCGCCCCGGCCGCCGTCGCACCGGAATGACCCCACCGAGCCATCAGAAATCTTCCGGCGCAAGACGTTTGCTGCTCATCCGTTGACCCCGGACGAGGCGGCCTACGAGATGGACCTACTCGACCACGACTTTTACCTGTATACCAACAAGGAGACCGGAAGCGAGGCCGTGGCCTACCGCAGCACCGGCCGCCACGACGTCCTGCTGACGCCGGCCGCCCTGACCGAGGAGCAGGCAAAAGAGCACCTGGACCTCGGTGGTGAGCCATTCGTGTTCTATCGCGACCCGGACGACGACCGTGGCCGGGTTCTCTACCGTCGCTTCGATGGCGGATACGGGTTGATCACTCCGGTCTGACATCGAGTCGATCGCGGCCCCAGTCGGGGACTTCCACGGGTTCGACTTTGATCACCGACGGGTGGCTGGCGGGCGCGGATACTCGGGCGGCCGCAACCCGACTCGGTCTAACTGCCCAGGGAAACGGTTTCTCAGGGGCGTTGCGGAGGTTGGACCGAGCCGGGTTGCGGCTCGGCCGGTAGTGCCCGGGACCTGGCGCTGGTGGTATTGCTTCCGTCGGTTCGGTAGGCGGGCGCCTACCGGTCAGAGCTGGCGATCCTTCCGGGACCCTGCCTCATCAGGCGCCGGCGTAGGCCGCGAGGTGCTCGCCGGTGAGCGTGGAACGCTCGGCCACGAGGTCTGCGGGAGTACCCTCGAAAACGAGCCGGCCGCCGTCGTGGCCGGCACCCGGGCCGAGGTCGATGATCCAGTCGGCGTGCGCCATCACCGCCTGATGGTGCTCGATGACGATGACCGACTTGCCGGCGTCAACGAGCCGGTCGAGCAGGCCGAGCAACTGCTCGACATCGGCGAGGTGGAGGCCGCTGGTGGGCTCGTCGAGGACGTAGACGTTGCCCTTCTCCGCCATTCGGGTGGCCAGCTTGAGCCGCTGCCGCTCGCCGCCGGACAGGGTGGTGAGCGGCTGGCCGAGGCTGAGGTAGCCGAGCCCGACGTCGGCGAGCCGGCCGAGGATGGCATGTGCGGCCGGGGTACGTGCCTCGCCGGTACTGAAGAACTCCTCGGCCTCGGTCACCGACATCGCGAGCACCTCGCTGATGTCCTTGGCATTGCCCTTGTCGCCGAGTCGATAGGTGAGTACCGCCGCCTGGAATCGCTTGCCTTCGCACTCCTCGCAGGTGGTCGCGACGCCGGCCATCATCCCCAGGTCGGTGTAGATCACCCCGGCACCGTTGCAGGTGGGGCAGGCGCCTTCGGAGTTGGCACTGAACAGCGCCGGTTTCACGCCGTTGGCCTTCGCGAACGCCTTGCGGATCGGCTCGAGCAGCCCGGTGTACGTCGCCGGATTGCTTCGCCGGGAACCACGGATCGGGGCCTGATCGACCGACACCACGCCGTCCTGGCCGGAAACCGAGCCCTGGATCAGCGAGCTCTTGCCCGAACCCGCCACTCCGGTGATCGCGCATAGCACCCCGAGCGGAATGTCGACGTCGACGTCCTGCAGGTTGTGCGAGTTGGCGCCGCGAACCTCCAGCGTGCCGGAGGGTGTGCGGACCTTCTCCTTGAGCGGAACCCGGTCGTCGAAATGGCGGCCGGTAATGGTGCCACTGGTCCGCAGCCCTTCGACAGTTCCTTCGAAGCAGACGGTGCCGCCCGCCGTCCCGGCGCCGGGGCCGAGGTCGACGACGTGATCGGCGATCGCCATCGTCTCCGGCTCGTGCTCGACGACGAGCACGGTGTTGCCCTTGTCGCGCAACCGCAGCAGCAGATCGTTCATCCGCTGGATGTCATGCGGGTGCAACCCCGCCGTGGGCTCGTCGAAGACGTAGGTGACGTCGGTGAGCGAGGAACCGAGCTGGCGAATCATCTTGACACGCTGCGCCTCGCCGCCCGAAAGGGTGCCCGCCGGGCGCTCGAGCGACAGGTATCCCAGCCCGATCTCGACGAACGAGTCGAGGGTTTCTCCGAGCGAGGTCAGCAACGGTGTCACCGACGGCTCCTTCAGCCCGCGCACCCACCCGGCGAGATCGCTGATCTGCATCGCGGAGGCGTCGGCGATGCTGATCCCCTTGATCTTCGATGACCGGGCTCCCTCGCTGAGCCGGGTGCCGGCGCACTCGGGGCAGGTGGTGAAGGTGATTGCCCGTTCGACAAAGGCCCGGATGTGCGGTTGCAGCGCATCGACGTCCTTGGACAGGAACGACTTCTGGATCTTGGGGATCAGGCCTTCGTAGGTCAGGTTGATGCCCTCAACCTTGATCTTGGTCGGCTCCTTGTAGAGCAAGTCCTGGAGCTCTCGCTTGGTGAACTTCTTGATCGGCTTGTCCATGTCGAAGAAGCCACAGCCGCTGAAGATCCGCCCGTACCAGCCCTCCATGCTGTAGCCGGGGATCGTGAGCGCGCCATCGGCGAGTGACTTTGTGTCGTCATACAGCTGGCTCAGGTCGATGTCGTTGACCGAGCCCCGGCCCTCGCAGCGCAGGCACATGCCGCCGGTGATGCTGAAGCTGCGACGTTCCTTCACGGTGCGCCCGGCGCGCTCCGTGGTGACCGCGCCGGCTCCGCTGATCGAGGCAACGTTGAAGGAGAACGCCTGGGCCGAGCCGATGTGCGGCTTCCCGAGCCGGCTGAACAGGATCCGCAGCATGGCGCCGGTGTCCGTCGCGGTGCCGACCGTGGAGCGCGGGTCGGAACCCATCCGCTGCTGATCGACGATGATCGCTGTCGTCAGTCCGTCGAGGACGTCGACCTCCGGGCGCGCCAACGTCGGCATGAAGCCCTGCACGAAGGCGCTGTACGTCTCGTTGATCATCCGCTGGGACTCTGCGGCGATCGTTCCGAACACCAGAGAGCTCTTGCCCGAGCCCGAAACGCCGGTGAACACGGTCAGCCGGCGCTTCGGGAGCTCGATGCTGATGTCTTTGAGGTTGTTCTCGCGCGCGCCGTGCACCCGGATCAGATCGTGGCTGTCGGCAACGTGCTGCGCGGGCGACTGCGGTTCCGTCCTGGCCATACGTACCGTCTCTCCATCTGTTGAGCGGGCCCGCCTTCGCGGTCTCCGTCGGCGTTACTCAGGTCGATACGATCAGCTGCGAGTTCACTCTTCAAGTCGGCTGGGTGAGGTCCACGCTAGGTGGGCTTCGGGGATCGACGCTTCTTGATTTCTGATCAGTCTGGGCACGTGCAGCTTGCCTGGCGATCGTGCCATGCCGCACTGAACGTTCCTAGCACCGACCACTCAGTGGTCGGGATTCGTCAGTTCGTCCGGGTCCGCGCTTGTCAGGCCGCGCGTGACAGCCACCGATCTGGCCCGGTCATGGGTCACACCAACACGCATAAGTACCACGGCAATCGATTTCTCGGCGGTTGAACCCGGGTTATGCGTGCCCGGGTGACCGCTGCCCAGCAATCCCAGGGACTGTGCACCTGCGACGAAACTTACGAATGGGACTCCGAAAGCATGACTACTGGCGGATCTTCGGTGCGGAGGCCTACGCCAACGGCATCTCTACAAGGACCACCGATCGCTCTACCGCCACAACCGCGTCGCGGCTACCGACGTGCAGGTCGGGGCAGGTCAGGTGTCGGCGAGCCTGCTCCTGCCGGGCGGTGGCCACGGCCGGACCCTGCACCTGCGTCCACCTGCCGTCAAGGTGCGCTGACCGTGACCGTCGAAAGCCACCACGAGCAGGCCGAAGATCATTGCCGTTGCCTGATGGACGGCGGGTTCGGCCCGATCGCTTCGACGGCATATTGTGGGTCCGGTCTGATCCGCAACGGCGCGCCGATCATGGTTACTACTGGAGAGGACGGAGCAGATCATCCCACCCGCCCGACCGGCAGAGCAGTTGGCCACACCGGCAGACCAGACCGCAGCGGCACCGGCCAGCATTCGACAACGCTTCGCCGGGTCAGGGCTTCCTGCCGTGGTGGCCATAGTCAGTACAGTCACATTCCTGGCGAGCTTCACCTCGGCCGCTTGGCGCCCGGCTAATGGGTTTAATGTCACGGATGAATCTTTCTATCTACTTGCCGTTGATCCCGACCATCACGGCGATGCCTTCAATGGTCTTTGGGGCTACTATGTGCGACTACTGTGGCAGATCGCTGGCTGGGACGTCGGTGCGGTCAGATTGCTCGGCCTCGCGATACTGGTATTGACGGCAGGTGCTCTAGGGTATCGGCTGGCGCCGGTCATAGCGTTTTCCCGAGTCACCACGATCGCGGTGTGCGCGAGCGGAGCTGTTGCTTACTATTCGCTGGGGCTTCGCACGCCATCTTATAATTGGCTTGCTGTCGAAGGGACGGCGCTCGCCGTCACCGCACTGCTGCCGAATGGCTATATCTTTAGAAAGCGCGACGCAGTGCTCGCTGCGATCGGTGGCTTTGTGGCAGGAATGGGAAAGCCGACGACCGGCATCATTTGCCTTTGCGTTGTCGCAAGTCTCTCGCTCGGACCCTGGGCGGGCATCAGGCGCTTGCCGATTGTCATGGCCTTTGGCTCGACAATGGTTGGGCTATTGGCAATACACTTTGTTGCCATTCTTGCTCCGCAAGAAACCTTCACGATTGTTGCGGAATCTGCCGCAATCATGACTGCTGTCGACCCTGAGCACTACACACTCGGCGGCTCGATCGCCTTCATGGCCAGCAATACCGTTGACCTACTGAAGACTCATGCGACAGCGGGTGGCGTCCTTCTCGGTGTCCTGCCAATTCTTGCGTTCCTGGCCAAATCTCGTCGACGGGAGTGGTTCACCGCGTTGGCAAGTATTGCCATCCTGGTGACGACTCTCTACTCCATCAAGCGGGGTGTCTGGGGCGGCGGAGGATCGGGCTGGGGAAGGGAATCCGGTGGCGTAGCTATCCTGGCCACCACTATGTGCTTGGTAATCGCCACTGCTGCCGCTCTTGGAATGGTTAAAGCGCCCGGTCGGATTGTGCGCCTCGGTGTCCTGTTCGGCGGCGCTACGCTCGCCACGGCGTGGGGGTCAAATGCCGGTCTTGGATTCGTCTTGAACTTCGCCTCACTCCTGGTCCTGGCGCTGACACTGGTGCTTTCAAGCGCTTTCGAACCGCCAACCGCACGCACACTGAAGCAAGTCCTGTCGGTCGTGAGTTGTTGTGCCATTGTGGTCATGTCCATCCAAGGAGGCCGCAAACCTTTCTTTATGGAAGGGCGATCCGAATCCAGGCATCCGATTTCATTCGGTGGCGTCGTTGTCAATCTTGGCCCCAATACCACCGAAAGACTCGAGCTGCTCTCGCAGCAGGCTCGACGAGCCGGGTGGACGGATGGGACGAAACTCGTCGATACTACGTTTACGCCGGGCATCGGTCTTGCTTTGAATTCCGAGGCCCCACCCTCGCTGCTTCCTACCTTCCCGGGGTATCCGCTTTCGTCAATATGCACGACCTTGCAGCCGTTGGTGAACTGGCAAGATTCGTGGGTTCTCGTTAGTCAGAATATGAATCTTCAGGATCGCAAATTCCTGGCAGCGGCTCTTGGTCGTCAATATCCTGACGGATACGAGCGGGTCAGCGAATCGGATATACCTCGACAGGCAGCCGAGTTATGGAAACCGGTGGGCGCCGCTGCTGAATCTCCTTCGACCGCTTGCGCCGGCATCGGGTAGCTTCGAGCGGTCACGGGTGATGGTGACCAGGTGGCGGCCGGCGAAGTGGTCGAGCCGCGTCGCGGACGTCGGTCAGCGGGTAGACAGCGGGCCGAGATCCGGTGAAGGTCTCTCGGCCCGCAGGCGGGTGTCGTGCTCAGCTGCGCACCCCGCGGTTGTCGCCGATCCGGGTCCAGACCAGCAGGACGATGATCGCTCCGATGATGGAGCCGATGATCCCGGACGGCTGGAAGAATCCTTCGGCGGAGTCCTTGCCGAAGATCAAGTAGCCCAGGAAGCCACCGACGAACGAGCCGATCATCCCGATGACCATCGTCATCAGGATGGACATCGACTGCCTGCCGGGGACGATGAGGCGCGCCAGTGCGCCGGCGATCAAGCCGACGATGATCAGAGTGACGATGAGACCCAGCATGAGGCCCCTCCTTCTAGGTTGGCGTCGGTGACGCTCGGGGTGGTTCCGTACTTCGAGGCAACCACCCCTAGGGCTGGTTCACTACACCCCTAAGGAGGTTTAGCGTGAGTCCATGACGTCAGCCGAGGCCAGGACGCCGATCATGGTGGCGTTGGTGGATGACTACGACATCGTGCTCGCCGGCGTGGCCCGGATGCTGGACGGATACCGCGACCGCGTCATCATCGCCGAGATTGATGCGACCACGGCCGTGAGCGACTCCGTGGATCTCGTGCTGTACGACTCGTTCGCCCAACCCGAGTCCGACCACCACGAGATTGCCGAGCTGGTCGCGAATCCCCGGGCGCGCCGGGTTGTCGTCTACACCTGGAACTTTCATCCGGACCTGATCGAGAGCGCCCGCCGACAGGGCGCCGATGGCTACCTGTCGAAGACGCTGCCTGCCCGCGAGCTGGTCACCGCCCTGGAGGCAATCCACGCCGGTCAACTGGTGATCAGCGATCCGCCAACGCGTGCCCGCAGTGCTCCGGGCCTGGACTGGCCCGGACGCGGTGAAGGGCTCACCGACCGAGAGGCCGAGATTCTCGCGCTGATCACCCAGGGCAAGAGCAACGCGGACGTCGCGCGACTGACGTTCTTGAGCCCGAATACGGTGAAGTCGTACATCCGCACGATCTATCGGAAGATCAACGTGGCGAGCCGGACCCAGGCCGTCCTCTGGGGTGTCGAGCACGGGTTCACCCCGGACCACCACCGGATCGAGCACTGGCGCGGCGGGCCTTGAGGTATCACCGGCGGCTCAGGACTACGCCAGGCATGATGCCCCGGCGGAGGGCGCCGCCTTGCCTCACCATTCTTCTTTCACGACCGGGGTCTCCTCGGAGTGAGGTTCCTCGGTGGAGCTGTTGGCGAGGTCGCGGATGTTCTTCTGAACGGCGACCGCGGAGAACATGCTGAGCGTGTAAGACATCGCGTAGAAGCCCTTTTCGCTGGGTATCAGGTCGGCGTTCCAGAGCCCGACGGCGAGCAGCAGCAGCGCCGCACCGACCGACAGCCAGGCCAGCCCGAAGTAGATCGGCGTGACGGTGATGCCTTCCAGCTGGTCGCGCACCGATTTCTGCAGCGAGACGGCGGCGAAGAGGCCGAACAACAAGACGGTGAAGTAGTAGCCCTTCTCGTTGAGTTCCATCGTGGCATTCCACAGGCCGACGCAGTAGGCAACCGAGCCGGCCAGCAGGGCCGCCCAGGAAGCCCCGACAAAGGCACTGGTCGGCTTCGCGGCGGAGGTCTGTGTCATCGCTGTGCTCCAGGTACTCGGACACTGATCGGCGAACCGTGGTTCGCTCGACTGCCCAGGTGGCTGAGGTGAAGCCTGGGCACGACGGAAACGCTATGGCCGTGCGCCGTCGCCGACCTGAGTAGCAGATCTCATCTTTGCCGGTCAGTTGTTGCCGGTCCGCGCCCGCTGCCAGCCAGCTGGCGATCGACCTCTTGCGGGAAATCCTCGTGGTCGGCCGGGAATTTCATGATCAGAATGGGTTTGTCCTTGGGATCTCCGGTCAGGAGCCCTTCGGGGTCACGTCCGGGGTCACGTCGACCGAAGCTGAGGTCCCCGGCCGCACCGCGGACGATGTTGGCGCCGTTGAGATTGATCAGCTGGTCGAAGACCCGACCGGTCGGGGGAATCGAGTCGGGATCGGTATCCAGGGCAAGCTTGAGCGCCTTGGCGATGATCATCACACCGTCGTGGGCGCCCATCGCCTGACTGCTGGCGAGATGTGTCTCTGGGAAACTCAGCGTCGTGAAGGTGCGGTAAAAGCTGGCGAATCCTTCCGGGGCGTCGTCGGCGTTGGCGGTCCAGGCGTGGTAATTCGCGCCTGCGCTGTAGAGCAGGCTGATGTTCTTCTCTCTCAGCCTCGGGATCTCCTCCCGGGGAAGGATGCCGCCCAGATCGGTGCCCGCCGCGATCACGGTCAGCTTCCGGTCCGAGCAGATCCGGGTCTCCAGGTCACTGAGGAGATTCTTGAGGTCTACCTTCCGCCCGGCATAGACCACCGATTTTGGCTGCAGGCTGCTGCAGACGTCCACGGCGGCGGTGAACTGGTCGGTCCGGTGGTCGCTGTCACCGACCTGCCCGTGGAAGGCCTTGGACGAGCCCTTGATCCAAGGCCCGAAGCTACGCTCCATGTCCTCGCGAACCGCTTTGACAAACAGGTCACCGGTCTTCGGGTCGTCCGCGTTCTTGTCGTAGACCATGATCGCGGGCGCCAGTTCGCGCTGGTGCTTCCTGAGGTACGGCGTCATCGCGGCGGCGTACTCCCGTACCGACGGCAGCACCTTGACCAGCCCTTGCACCGCTGCGTAGTTCAGCTGATCCGCGGTGGTGATCACGCCGACCATCGGAATCTGTGCGTGGGAGAGCTGCCGTGCGCTAGGCAGGCTCGCCGCTGTACTCGGGCCCATCCCGACCACGCCAACCAGCGGGGCCTCGTCGTCGCGCATCTCGATTAACCGCCGGCCAACCCTTTCCCAGTGAGCCTGCAGTCCACCTTGGTTCGCCAGGACGAGCCGGATTCGGACGCCGGGGTTACCCGACCGTCCGACCTGGGTGTTGATGATGTTCTGGGCGGCGGCTGCACCCTCGATCTGGTTCGCGAGTTCCTTCGCAGTGAGCGCGCTTGTCGGTTGGGCCGACCAGGGGTTGAGCAGAGCCACGGTCACCGCCTGATGGCCTGCGATCGCCGCGTTCTGGCTGTCGATCCGCTTCAACCCAGCCGAGTATTCCTCCTGGCCGAACGTGAATCCGTCAGTGGAAACGCCGATGCATTCGTTTTGGATCTTCGTCATCCCCGAGCGCAGGCCGGCGCAGGAGTGCCTGACCTCGTCGACACCCCAGCCGGTCAGGCCCAGGGCGAAGAGGCAAACGCCACCGGCTGCTACCAACGTCGATCGCCGGTACCCGGTCCGGCGAGCCCACGGGCCGCCCGGCCCCCAATGCTCCTTGGTCAGGCTGTCCGATGCGGTGTCGAACCTCGCCATCGAGTGTTCACTCATCACGGGCTCCTCGGGCAGCGTCAGGCGGATCTCGGTGGCAGACTCAATTGCCGGTTACTGGCAGGGTCAGTCCCACTGCTCGGACTGGATCAGGCTGTTGCGGGCCGCGCGCAGGAACGGCTCGACGTCGTCCTGGCCGCAGCTGCGGGCGACCGCCTCGTAGCCGGCCGCCATCTGCAGGTAGAGGCCACTGCGGCGGCCATCGGTCAGTGGGTCGGCGAGAATCCAGTGGGCTATCACCAGGCGGGCCAGCTCGGTTCGACCGGGAAAGGGATGCTCGCGGAGCAGCCTTTTCATCTCCTCGTCCGGGGAAACGGCCGGCCCGGGGTGGCGGCGCGGTGCCTGGGTCACCCGCAGGAGCAACTCCCGCCACCGCTGCGGTGAAGACGTCGTGAGGGCATCCGAGAGCCGGTCGATGACCAGCCTGAATTCCCCACCGGCCAGCGCGTAGTACAGCTCCCCGGCGGGTTCGGCGGCCAGCGCCCGAGCCTGGCGCAACCGGTCGAAGGTCGCCTCCCAGCTGGGCAATTCGGTCAATTGATCGGCGCTCTGCAGCGCATTGCGGTCGGCCAGGTGGCGCAGTAGGAGCCGGCGCAGCACCCTCGGCCCGGCGCCGCCCGCCCTCGGCCAGAGCATCGGAGCGACCGCGTCGAAGCTTCCTCTTCCCCCACTCAGCAGGGGAATCAGGGTCCGAGCGTGGTGCTCGTCGAGGGCGGCAGAACAGGTCTCCAGATCTTCTATCAGGGTGGGGGACAGGCTGGCCACCAGTTGCTCTTGCATCCGGTCCGCGACTCGGAGCCGGTTCGAACCCAAGCCTGGCTCGGCTTGCTCGAGCAGGGTGACCAAGCTGTCTCGGTGCGCCGGATGGCGACCCAGGCAGCTGGCCAGCAGTTGGGTGGAGGCCGGATGCCCAGACGTGAACTGGTGCAGCATCAGGGTCGAGCGAGTGCTACTGCCACCGCGAATTCCTAACCCTGTCACCATGGTTCGAGCCTGCGCGATGGTCAGGTCGGGCAGCCGTAGCCGGGCCTTCGGGCTGTGCGGTGACGCCGTGACGGGCTGATCCGGGACGAACTCGATCAGATCGCCACTAGGGACGTCGACCAGCAGGTCGCCCCGGCTGGTGACCACCGCCAACAGCGGCTCCGCTCGCTCGGGCCGGTCGCTGCGGGCCTGGACCAAGCCGCTGACAAAGCCGCGGCCCAGCCGGGTGTCGGCGTTGTCGAGCAGGATGACGCAGTCGAACTCCAGGGATCGCGCCCGCCGGTTGTGGTCGAAGTGCTCGCTGAGGTCGGTGAGGAACGCGTCCCAGAGCAGTTCGTGGATCCACTCGCGGTGCTCGTCCTCGGCCGGAGCCTGCGCGAACCGGTTGAGTTCCACCAGGACGTCGATCGGGTCACCGGGCAGTTTCCGGTCCCGGTGGCCGAACCACGCCAGGTATGACCCGAGCACGATTCGTCGGGCGGGTGCCCAGCGGGTCAGGCCTTCGAGCGCCCGACGGGTCAGCCCTTCGACGACGGTGCCTGTCGCGTCGGCCGCTTCCGCCGGCAGATCCAGCAGGTGTTGCCCTTGCCGGCCGGCGGTTTCGGCCAGGATGCGGCGGATTCCGTCGAGCCCACGCCGGGTTTCCAGGATGGACTGAACCTCGCGCCGAGCAGTGGCCCAGTCAGTGGTGCTCACCGGCCGGGTCATCATCAGCCGCGCCAGGGTGAAGCGTCCGAAGCGGATCGCGCCGTAGTCGGGGCAGGTTCGGCTGAGCTGAAAGGCCAATGCGGACAGTACCTCTGGGATGCTGTCCGATCTCTCTCGTTCGAGATCGAGAGCGGCGAACGGAACGTTCTGATCGAGGTAGCGGCGAAGGACGCCGAGCAGGGCGCTCTTGCCGCTGCCCCGCGCACCCTCCAGGACGAGTACCGGTCGCGGTTGGCTGCGCCGCCGCCCGTTCACCAGCGGCCGGTCCGTCAGGTCATGGATCAGGCTGATCGCGTCGTCTCGACCCACCAATTGCTCGAGCTGCTGCGGCACATCAGTCCCCTGTCCAGGCTGACCTCCGTCGATGATGCCGGGCAGGCGGAACGAACCTCCCGGCCGCATCCCCCGATATCCGGTGGCCGTGTGTTACACAGGGTATCGCCTTGAATGCATAGGGTATTCACTTCCGGGGATTTGTCCCCTCTATTCCGACATCGTGTCGTACGGTGATCTTTCGCACGCTGAGAACTGACGTCGGAGGGCTGCGGGATGATCGGTGCTTGGAGGGCTGCGAGTTGGCCCTGACCTATGCAGAGCTGGCGCGCTTGGCCGTCGAGACGGCTGCGCCCGAGGAGTTGGAGTTGCTGCCGGACGCGACAGCGGCCTGGTACGACGGCAAAGGCCGGGGCGGTCGGCCGGGGCGATGGACCGGGGGAGCGGTCGAGTTCGGCCTGGATGCCGCGCTCCTGGTTGAGGTGGTGTTCCCGCTCTTGACCGGGACCATGGCCGAGGTTCTCGGCGAGCGCGTGACCGCGCGCTGGTTCGGCCGCAAGCGTCGCCGGGCCCCAGAGGTGCCGGCGTTGACCCTCGCGCAGGCGCAGCGGGTTCGGGAGGAGTGCCTGGCCCAGGCGCTGAACGCCGGCCTGAAACCGCACCGGGCGGCACTGGTCGCCGACGCGGTGAGCGGAGCCCTGCTCTTGCAGGCTGCCGACGAACGATGACCAGGACAGCCGCGCCCCGGTATTCGCGCCGGATGTACCTGATGGTCCTCCTCGCGCTGATCGGGAGTGGCCTCGGGGCGGGCCACGCCGTGGGTTACGCGCTCGGCACCGATCGCGAGTTCGACCTGCACAGTTGCCTGGCCGACCACGGTCTGCGGCTGGCCGACATCTCTGGCCGCGCCAGAACTGAGACGCTCTTGCAGTACAACGAGTGCGCGGCTGGGTTCAACCGAGGACAGAGCGGATACCTGCTGGCCGGTGCGGTGATCGTGCCGGCGCTGGCGCTGCTGCTGGCGATCGGCTCCGGGCTGTGGCTGCGAGCCAGGCTCCGCCGGATCCCGGCTCCCAGCATTGATCCCGGTGCTGTGACCACCAGCTTCGAGCGGTGGTGTGACGAGGCGGAACTGGTCGGTCGACGCCGGCCGCGGTTGCAGGTGGTGCCGGCCGGGCGCGGGTTCACCGGCACGCGAACCACCGCCGTCCCGTTCAGCCGGCCGGTGATCGTGCTCCCGGCCGGATACCTGCTTCCGGGCGGCGAGCCGGCGGCGACGCTGGCCCTGGCGCATGAACTCGGGCACGTGCGCAGCCGGGATCTGGTGCTGGCCGCCGCGACGTCCTGGGCGGGGTGGCTGAACGTGCCGGTCCTGATCGCGGCCTTGATCCCGGGTGCGATCGGACCGACGTGGCTGCGGACGACCTACGTGTGGTCGATCATCCTGGCGATCACCCTCTCGGTGACGGTGTTCGCCCTGCGGGCCTCGGTGTTGCGGCGGCGCGAGTCCCAGGCCGACCGGTACGCCCTCCAGCAGCCTGCCGTCCAGCAGGCGGGGGGCGAACATCTGCTACGGGCGGCGGCCGAGCGGCAATCGCCACCCCGGCCGGGGTGGCGACAGCTGTTTCGGACCCACCCGGACCCGCGGGAGCGGGCAGGTACCGCAGCGCGGGCCGAGGCGCCGTGGCAGGACGGGTTCACCTTCGCCTGGATCACCAGCCTGCTGGCGATGTTTACCTTCCAGGGCCTCAACAGCCTGACGATCAGCCTCACGGCATTCGCCTGGTGGCGCCCGGATGCGGGCACGGACTTCACCCTGGCTCTGGCCGGTCCGGCCGTCTTCTGGGCCGCCGTGCTGGTGCCGGCCTGGGCGGCGTCCGACCGGTCGATGCTCGGCGGGCGGGTGGTCGGCGAGCGGTCAGCGGCACGGTGGCCGGCGTTGATCGGGTCGGCGGTCGGGCTGTCACTGGGAATCTACCTTCCGGCTCCGAGCAGCACCACGTCGCCGGGTGCCGCACTGCCCAGCCTCCCGGTAAGCATGTTCTGGATGGTGCTCGCCGGACTGGGTATCTCGGTGATCGCGGGCGGGTTCGCCGATGCGGCGCGGGGGTGGTCAGGTCGCAGGTCGCAGCGGGTTGCCGTGCTCGCGGCGGTGACGGCCGCAGCGGCAGTCCTGATCACCGGATGGAACGTGGCCTGGAACGCGCTGGTCGAGCACTGGCTGATCGGCAGCGAGGCCTACGACCGGGCGTTCCTGATCGGTCAGGGGGCGATCGGGTGGTGGCGCTGGACCGTTCCGCTGATCCTCGCGATCGCGGT
>DATINJ010000241.1:0-5677 GCA_035474375.1 Kineosporiaceae bacterium
CTTCCACCGATATGCACCCGTTCGTGCACGCTTTCACCCCGGCGATCGACCCGCCCTGGGAGACCCGTTCCGACTTCGACGCCTTCCAGGCCGTCGCCCAGCGGTTCAGCGAGTTGGCGCAGACCCACCTGGGCGTCCGCAAGGACCTGGTCGCCGTCCCGCTGCAGCACGACACACCGGGTGAAACCGCCCAGCCCGGTGGCGTCGTCCTGGATTGGCGGGCCGGTGAGGTGGACCCGATCCCGGGCAAGACCATGCCCGGCTTCGTCGTGGTCGAGCGCGACTACGGCACCATCGCCGACAAGCTGACCACCCTCGGGCCGCTGGTCGAACGGCTGGGGCTGACCACGAAGGCGGTCACCACCATGCCCGACGAGGAGGTCGAGTACCTCGGCAAGAAGAACGGCGTGATGCTCGGCGGCGCGGGTGACGGCAGGCCGGCCCTGGACACCGACAACAAGATGGCCGAGGCCATCCTCACGTTGTCCGGCACCACCAACGGCCGGCTGTCGGTGCAGGGCTTCCGCCGGCTGGAGGAACGCACCGGGCACAAGCTCCACGACCTCGCCGAGGGTAGCGAGGAGAAGCGGATCACCTTTGCCGACACCCAGGCCCGCCCGGTCCCGGTGATTACCAGTCCGGAATGGTCCGGAAGCGAGACCGGCGGCCGCCGGTACGCGCCGTTCACCATCAACGTCGAGCGGCTCAAGCCCTGGCACACCCTGACTGGCCGAATGCACTTCTTCCTCGACCACGACTGGATGCACGAGTTCGGCGAGGGCTTGCCGATCTACCGGCCGCCCCTGGACATGCAGCACTTGTTCGGCGAACCCGCACTCGGGCCGAACGGCGAAAAACAGGTCACGGTGAGGTATTTGACGCCGCACTCGAAGTGGTCGATCCACTCCGAGTACCAGGACAACCTGCTGATGCTCTCGCTCTCCCGCGGTGGGCCGACGATCTGGATGAGCACCCAGGACGCCGCCTCGATCGGGGTCAAGGACAACGACTGGGTCGAGGCGGTGAACCGCAACGGTGTCCTAGTGGTGCGGGCGGTTGTCACCCACCGGATACCCGACGGCATGGTCTTCGTCTATCACGCCCAGGAACGAGTGGTGAACGTGCCGATCGCCGAGGCGTCCGGCAAGCGCGGCGGGATTCACAACTCGCTGACTCGAATCTTGGTCAAACCCACTCATCTGATCGGCGGCTACGCCCAATTGTCCTTCGCCTTCAACTATCTCGGTCCGACCGGTAATCAGCGCGACGAGGTGACGGTCGTGCGCCGTCGCAGCCAGGAGGTCACGTTCTGATGCGCGTCATGGCCCAGCTCGCGATGGTGATGAATCTCGACAAGTGCATTGGTTGCCACACCTGTTCGGTGACCTGCAAGCAAGCCTGGACCAACCGCTCCGGGATGGAGTACGCCTGGTTCAACAACGTCGAAACCCGCCCCGGACAGGGATATCCGCGCCGGTACGAGGACCAGGAGCAGTGGAAGGGCGGCTGGGTACTCAACCGCCGCGGCCGACTGACCCTGAAGGCCGGCGGTCGGGTGAAGAAGCTGATGTCGATCTTCTCCAACCCGGTGATGCCGAACATCAAGGACTACTACGAGCCGTGGACCTATGACTACGAGAAGCTCACCACCGCACCCTTGGGTGACGACTTCCCGGTAGCGGAACCGAAATCGCTGCTGACCGGCAAGCCGATCAACATCGAGTGGAGCGCCAACTGGGACGACGACCTGGGTGGGGCGCCGGAGCACGGGCACCTCGATCCGATCGTCGAGAAGGTCCGGCAGGAAGCCAGCGACAAGGTCAAGTTCGAGTACGAGAGCGCCTTCATGATGTATCTGCCGCGGATTTGCGAGCAGTGTCTGAACCCGGCGTGCGTGGCCTCCTGCCCGTCCGGGGCGATGTACAAGCGTTCCGAGGACGGGATCGTTCTGGTCGACCAGGACGCCTGCCGGGGCTGGCGGCAATGCGTCACCGGATGCCCCTACAAGAAGGTGTACTTCAACCACCGCACCGGCAAGGCGGAGAAGTGCACGTTCTGCTACCCCCGGATCGAGGTCGGCCTGCCCACCGTGTGCAGCGAAACCTGTGTCGGACGACTGCGTTACATCGGGTTGGTCTTCTACGATGCTGACCGGGTCACCGAGGCCGCCTCAACCAAGGACGAGAAAGCCTTGTACCAGGCGCAGCTCGACATCATGCTCGACCCGCACGACCCGGCGGTGATTGCCGGGGCGCAGCAGGAAGGGATCAGCGACGACTGGATCGCCGCCGCCCAGATCTCCCCGATCTACGCCCTGGCCAAGACGTACAAGGTCGCCCTGCCATTGCATCCGGAATACCGGACGATGCCGATGGTCTGGTACGTCCCCCCGCTGTCGCCGGTTTCGGAGATCCTGCGGGACACCGGGCATGACGGCGAGGATGTCGATAACCTGTTCGGGGCGATCGAAACCCTCCGAATTCCCATCGAATACCTGGCCGAACTGTTCAGCGCCGGCGACACCGGGCCGGTGACCGACGTCCTGAAACGACTGGCGGCGATGCGCGCCTACATGCGTCGGATCACGATGAACGAACCGGCCGACGAATCGATCGCGGCCGCCGCCGGGATGACCGGCTCCGAGGTCACCGCGATGTACCGGTTGCTGGCGATCGCCAAGTACGAGGACCGTTACGTGATCCCGTCAGCCTATGCCCAGCGGGGGCACGACCTCGAGGAAGCTGCCTGCAGCCTGGACTTCGACGGTGGTCCCGGAATGCTGGACAGCGGGCCCTTCGGGGAGGCCTCCGGCAAGCCGGTGCCGGTCGCAGTGGAGACCTTCAACGCCCTTCGCGAACGTCAGACATCTTCGGAGACAGGCGATTCCGGCGGACTGAAGGGCCGGGTCAACCTGCTCAACTGGGACGGCAAGGGCGCACCGACCGGCTTGTTCCCGATCAAGCCGAAGCCACCCGCAGCGACGACCGCAACGCTTGCGGCAGACCCGACGAGGGAGACGAACCGATGACCGGCGCCACGGAGCATGCCGCGGTATTGCAGGCGGCATCGTTGCTGTTGCAGTACCCGGACGAACGCTGGCGGACCGAGCTGCCGATCGTACGTGAGGCCCTATTGACGATGCCGCACGGCGCCCCGCGGGACGGGCTGCTTGCCCTGGTCGAGCATGCCCAGACCACGCCGGCGGCCGAACTGGAGGTGCACTACGTCGAGGTCTTCGACCGCAAGCGAAAGTGCTGCCTGCATCTGACCTGGTACACCGACGGCGAGACCCGGCGGCGCGGCCTCTCCTTGGCCCGGTTGAAGGCCCTGTACCGCACCCACGGATTCGAGCTGCAGGGCGGGGAACTACCGGACTACCTACCCGTCGTGCTCGAATTCGCCGCCCAGGGCGACGTCACTCTGGGATTGCAACTCATCCAGGAGCACCGCCCGGCCGTCGAGCTCCTTCGGCTGGCCCTGCTTGACGTGGGCACCCCGTACGCCAGTGTCCTGACCGCCCTATGCGCCTTGCTACCAGGGGTCTCCCCCGCCGACGAGGCCGCCGCCATCGCTCTGGCCCGAAACGGTCCACCGGGCGAGTCCGTCGGCCTCAACCCCTACGGCGCCCCGGGCACCCCCGGCGCGGACCCGACGGCCGGCCTCGGTCCGACCTCCCTGGAATTCACTGGAGTGCGGCGATGAAGCTAATCGATCTACTGCTCTGGGGCGTGCTGCCCTACGTGGTCTTCGCGATTCTGGTCGGTGGCACCATCTGGCGATGGAAATACGACCAGTTCGGCTGGACCACCCGCTCGTCCCAACTCTACGAATCCCGGCTGCTTCGGCTGGGCAGTCCGCTGTTCCATTTCGGCATCCTGGTGGTGATTTTCGGTCACATCATCGGGCTGGTGATTCCGAAATCCTGGACCGACTGGGTCGGATTGAGCCAGGAGGCGTACCACATTCAGGCCTTGCTCCTGGGCACCGTTGCCGGGCTCGCCACCCTGGTCGGCATCCTCATCCTGGTGTACCGCCGGCGCACCACCGGTCCGGTGTTCATGGCCACCACCCGCAATGACAAGGCGATGTACGTCCTGCTCGTCTCGGCGATCGTGGCCGGTCTGGCGACCACGCTCCTCGGTGCCGGCGCAACCGGCGACGAGCACAACTACCGGTTGACCGTTGCGCCGTGGTTCAGGTCGCTCTTCGTGTTTCAGCCGGACATCGACGCGATGGCCGCCGCGGGTATCGCCTTCCATGTGCACGTGCTGATCGCCATGTCGCTCTTCGCGTCCTGGCCCTTCACTCGGCTCGTGCACGCCTTCAGCGCCCCTGTCGGGTACCTGTTCCGGCCCTACGTCGTCTACCGCCGGCGCTCGCCGGCCGCCGGGACCCCGGCTTCACGGGAGCAGCGCCGCGGCTGGGAACGCGCCAACCGGTAGAGCCTCGTCGACATACCGGCGGCCACTAATATCACCTGATGTTCCAGCCGACGTACCCGATTCGGACCTCGCGTCTCATCTTGCGCCCGGTCACGTTGGACGACCTCGACGATGTTTTTGGGTACCAGTGCCGGCCCGACGTGGTTCGTTGGATGCTCGGCGCCGAACCGCGCACCCGTGAGGAGTCACGGGCGTCCGTGGAGACCATGGCAGGTGAGGATGGGCTGCGCGTAGAGAACGATTGTCTGACCTTGGCCGTGGCCACCGATGCTGGGGTGGTCGGGACAGTGGAGTTGGTCTGGCGCAGTCGCCTGGAGCGCACAGCTGAACTTGGGTATGTCTTCCATCCCGATCATGGAGGGCGAGGGCTGGCCACGGAGGCCGCCGCAGCGCTATTGGACTGGGGATTCACCGAGTTCGGGCTGCACCGGATCTACGCTCGGTGTCACGGCGGCAACGAGAGGTCTGTGCGCCTGATGACACGGCTCGGCATGCGCCAGGAGGCGCGGCATGTCGAGAGCTACCTGTTCCGCGGAGCATGGGCCGACCGGCTCGTGTTCGCCATTCTTGATCGCGAGTGGCGGGCACGGACGGCGCCTGGAGGGTGACCCATCGCCGTTGCTGGCTCACTTTGGACTCGAAACGATCAGGCGGTGGCCGCGGGCCATAGGCGTAACCCTGACCGGTGGCTGGCGGGAATCGACGACCTACCGGCCCGGACCGCCGGACACGTGGCCCGGGTGGAACCGCGAAAGCGGATGCGGCAGTTTGTGTTCGCGATGATGGCGGGGCTGCCACTGCCGTCCTAGAACGGTGGTTCTTCTTGTGTTCGCGATGATGGCGGGGCTGCCACTGCCGTCCTAGAACGGTGGTTCTCCGGGGTCGTCGTCTGGTGGGCTTGCCCTTCCTGGCGCACTTTGGTTTGGATTGTGTTGGGGTGGTGGGTATTTGGGTGGTGGTCCGGTGTAGACGTGGGGGTAACTGAGGTACACATGGCCGGTGGGGCTGGTCATGATGATGGTGCCTGGTGGGTGGTGGGGGTTGGTGGAGATGCGGTGGGTCCAGCGGCCTTGGTGTTTCATCCGGTGGTCGCGATCGCATTCGGCGGCGAGGTTGGGTTCGCTGGTGTCGCCGGCGGGCCAGGCGATGATGTGGTCGAGGTCGCTGTGGGTGGCGGGGTGGTGGCAGGTGGGGGTGCGGCAGGTGACGTCGCGGGCTCGGACGTGGTCGGCGAG
>DATINJ010000242.1:0-46789 GCA_035474375.1 Kineosporiaceae bacterium
CGCCCAGAGGCGAGAATATGCGCAAAAGTGCGCCAACTGGGCTCCTTGAGATCGGGATCGGCGGCGGCGTCAGTGGTGAGCCAGGAATGGGTCGCCTCCATCCACGCACCAGGCGTGCCCTGGGCCCAAGACTCGCCTTCCCCCGCCCACAACCCTTGTGCCGCTCGGCTCAAGCGTTTTGCCTCATCCTCGTCCCAGTCGAGGGACAGCAGGCGCAGCAACGCCACGAAATCCTGGAAAATCTCGACGGAACGCCAGTCATCAGCATTTTTAGGTATAGACACGCCCGCCACGGTACTGAGCGCGATGCCTTCGGTCGGTGGGTTAACCGATGCCAGGTCGCACATTTCCGCGCGCCGCCTGCGCCAGTACCTGATCCGTGGCCCCGATGTGCTCGGCCATAACCCGACGCGAGTCGCGGACCACGATCGAGGCAACTACCCCGCCAGATCCGACTGACCCCAGACGGCGATTGACTAGCGCGGGCGTGCCATTATCAGACCACTGGTCGGTACTCAGGCGCGTTGTGCTAACCGACTTTGAACTGCTCGTCGCCGAAGTTTGCAACGATCTCCATCAGGCCGCCGATGGCGGTGATGTAACGATCCAGGACGTCGAGTCCGGAAAGGTCACCAGACTCGATCTGCGAGATGCGGCCGACAGTGACACCCATAGCCGCGGCGACGTCACGCTGGGTCAGTCCTTGGCGCTTGCGGATCTCGGCCAGACGATGAGCGCGGACCTGGGTGAGCAGGGCGTCTTTCCGGGCCTCGACGGCGTCGGCGCCGTCTGCTGTGACGTGCCTGTCTCGAATCTCGGACCAACGACTGTGACTCACTGTGCGCCCTCCTCTTCAGCTCGTTCCTTCAGGTAGATCGCATAAAGATCCTCGGCCAGCGGGATGGCGGTCCGATACCAGTTCATCCAGTTGCCAGACTTGTCACCGGCAACCAACAGGATGGCGCTGCGCCACGGATCGAACATGAACAAGACCCGGATCTCGCTGGAGCCGCTGGAGCCCGGGCGTAGCTCCTTGAGATTGTGCAGGTTCGCGCCCTTGATCCGGTCGATCAACGGCCGACCCAAATTCGGACCCCCCTCAGCCAGTGCCTCAATAGCGGCGACCACCTGGAGGTGCGAACCGTTGTCCTCCTTGAGCAATCGGTCGAGCCATGTCTCGACCTGGTGAGTCAGGTAGATCTCCCAAGCCATGCCGCAGTTGCACCTTCCCAGTCCGAGTTTAGCGCATGCTAAACACGTCGAACAGAGTTGTATCCGCCGATGTCATGCGTCGATGAGTTGGTGGACGGACCATCCGCGCCCGACAGCCAGCGCCGATCGATCTGAGCGCCTGGCCTGCACTTGAAGATCATCTACAGGCAGAGAGCACCGGACAGAGATCTATCCGGGGTTAGGGCGCCGAGCCGCCGATTTTGTCCCAGCCAGGTGACTTTTGCGGGAGTTTTCCGGGAGCCGATCGGCTCCCGGACCTCCCTGCATGCCCCTGACCTGCTGTGTTGCTCCCCCGACTGGACTTGAACCAGTAACCCTTCGATTAACAGTCGAATGCTCTGCCAATTGAGCTACGGGGGACCGTTGCTGGCCGGAGAAGACTACCAAAGTTTGAGGGGTGCTCGGACCGCCGGGGGGACAGGGCGCTCACAGATTCACAGGAGTTTGCCAGCTTCGCCTGATGCGGAACACAGGTTGGTTGTCGAACGTCAGTGGTGTTGGGTGATGCCGCCCGGCCCGAGGTGAAGGGGAAATCATGCGCAAGCGACTGACTGCCGTTGCCCTTGCTGGAACCGTGGGACTGGGGGCGATGGGCGTTGCCGCCTATCCCGCCCTGGCCGACAGCACGGCTAAGGAGTCACCCCAAGCCGGATCCGAGGCCGCCAAGCAAGCCGCGCAGGACCGCAGGTCCGCCGCGATCCGGGAAGCCTTGAAGGGGCTGGTCGACGACAAGACGCTGACCGACGAGCAGGCCGACAAGGTCGCCGACGCGCTCGGCAAGTCTGACTCGGTGCGCGGCTTCGGACCGGGTGGTCCCGGCTTCCGCCGCGGTGGCGGGCTGCTCGGCGTCGAAGGGCCGGAGGCCGACGAGGCAGCCGCCAAGGTACTGGGCATGTCGGTCGACGACCTGCGGGCCGCGCTGCGCGACGGCAGCACGCTCGCTGAGCTGGCCGAGAAGCAGGGCAAGGACGTCGACACGCTGGTCAGCGCGCTCGTCGAGGTGGCGAAGGCCCGCATCGCCGAAGGCGTCAAGGCCGGCAAGATCACTCAGGAGACGGCGACCCAGATCGAGAAGACGCTGGAGCAGCGGGTCCGTACCGTCGTCCAGAACGGGCGCCCGGCGCCCGGCCCGCTCGGTGGCCGGCTGCACCTGCACGGTGGCCCCGGCAAGCGGCCGTGGATGTCGCCCGACCAGAAGGACGCGCCGTCGAGCCCGCAAGCACCGAAGCCTGGCCCCAGCCCCAGCTCCACCGGCTCGACCAATTCGTCATCCTTCAACCTGGCCTGACACTCGCCAACAGCTCGCGAAGTGGTCGCCGGATTTGACCCGTTTGCCGGGTCGGATCTGGTGACCACTTCGCCGGAGCTAGGTGACGGCCTGCTCGTAGGCGCTGATCACGGCGTCCGTCCGGCCGTCCATCCGGAGGCGACCGTTCTCCAACCACAGCACCCGCTCGCAGACGTCCCGGATCGACTTCTGGTTGTGGCTCACCAGAAAGATGGTGCCCGCCCGCTCTCGCAGCTCAGCGATCCGGCGCTCGCATTGCCGCTGGAAGGCCCGGTCACCAGTGGCCAGCGCTTCGTCGACAAGCAGGACGTCGTGTTCCTTCGCCACCGCGATCGAGAACCGCAGCCGAGCTGCCATCCCGGACGAGTAGGTCCGCATCGGCAACGAGATGAAGTCACCTTTCGCGTTGATCCCGGAGAAGTCGACGATCTGCTGGTAGCGCTCGCGGACCTGCGCCTTCGACATCCCCATCGCGAGCGCCCCGAGGACGACGTTCTTCTCCCCGGTCAGATCGCTCATCAAGGCGGCGTTCACACCGAGCAGCGAGGGTTGGCCGGCGGTGTACACGGCACCGCGCTGGGTCGGCAGCAGGCCCGCGATCGCGCGCAGCAGGGTTGACTTGCCGGACCCGTTGGAGCCGATCAGCCCGATCGCCTCACCCCGGTAGGCGGCGAAGGTGACGCCCCGGACGGCATGCACCTCCCGGACGCCACCAAGGGCTCGTCTCCGCCCTCGCCGGCGCTGGCTGCCACCCGACTCCAGTTCCGGGGAATCCGGCTCGGGACGTGCGCCCTGAACCCGGTAAACCACGTGGACGCCATCCACGACCACGGTCGGCACCCGCTCCGCGTCCACGATCGCGCGTTCAACCCCGCCCATAGCTCGCCTCCGCCATCCAGAAGTACCCGAAGCCGCCACCACCGACGACGAGCGCCCAGCCGAGCGCGAGCAGCCAGACATGGGCCGGCAGTTGGTCGGAATGGAAGCTGTCGATCAGCGCGAAGCGCATCAGGTCCAGGTAGAGCGCTGCCGGGTTCAGCGGCAGCAACCCCTGGATCACTTCCGGCAGGTGTCTGGCCTTGTCGGTCAGGCTGTACATCACCCCGGACAGGTACATCCAGGTCCGCAAAACGAACGGCAGCACGTGGGCGAGGTCGGGGGTGCGAGCCCCGAGCCGGGCGACCACCAGCGCCAGTCCGGCGTTGAACAGCGACTGGAGCAGCAGCACCGGGACGGCGAGCAGCCAGTTCGGGGTCGGCCGGAGGCCGACGCCGAGCAGGACGGCGAGCAGCACCAGCATCGAGCACATCAACTGCTGGAGCTGCTGCAGGCACAAGGCCAGCGGCAGGCAGGCCCGAGGGAAGCGCAGGGCCCGAACCAGGCCGAGGTTGCCGGTGATCGCCCGGACCCCGGCGGTCACCGAGGACTGCGTGAAGGTCCAGACGAAGACGCCGGTGACCAGGAACGGAACGTAGTCCGGAACCCCGCGCTTGCTCTGCAGCAGCAGCCCGAAGACCAGGTAGAACACCAGGGCGTTCAGCAGCGGGGTGGCCACCTGCCAGAACTGGCCGAGCCGGGCCTGGCTGTACTGGGCGGTCAGCTTCGCTCGGGAGAACGCGACGATGAAATGCCGGCACCCCCAGAGTTGCCTCAGGTAGACCGAGAGCGTCGGACGGGTACCGCTGGCCTTGAGGCCGTGCCGCTCGGCCAGCGCCCGGTAGTCGAGTTGTGCGGTCGCATTACTGCTCACTGGATACCTTTCGGCTCGACGATACGTCTACGGACCGACGAAACGGTAGCGTCTCGTCGTGATCGACGGTAGCTCAGCATCGGCGACGACGCAACGGTGGCGTTTCGGCGTCCCCGGACATCCGCGGCGGCCCGCCGCTAAGGTGCTGCCCATGACCATCCAGCCCTCCCCACCCCGGCGGGCACCAGCAGGCGCGGCGGTACTTCGAGACGACCTGACCGAGGCGATCCGGGACGCCGTCCTGGAGGAACTTGCCGCTCACGGGTACGGGCGGATGTCGATCGAGGGTGTCGCCCGGCGGGCAGGCGTCGGCAAGACGACGATCTACCGGCGGTGGAGCTCCAAACTGCAGATGGTGATCGACGTGGTGTCAGCAGTGGCAGTGCAGGGGATGGCACCGCCGGACACCGGCAGCCTGCGTGGCGACCTGCGGGCCATGCTCGGCGTGGCGGCCGCGGCCCTGCGCCACCCGCTGGCCCTGCAGATCGTTCCGGATCTGCTGGCCGAGGCAGCGCGCAACCCGGATATCGCCGAGACTCTCGAAAAGACCCTCCAGGAAACCCAACTGGGCTTCAGTGCGGCAGTTCTGCAGAAGGCCATGGATCGCGGCGAACTCCCCGTGGGCACCGACGTGCAACTCGCCCTCGACCTGGCGATCGGGCCGCTGTACTGGCGACTGGCCGTCGTCCGAACGAAACCGCCGAAGGGGTACCTGGACCACCTGGCCGACCGGATCGCCGCCGCCTTGATCGCCTGAGCACCGCAGCCGGTGTGGCCGCTATAGCCCGGGTACTGGGGTTTCGTTCAGCCCGCGATCGCCGGCCTCGGCCCAGAGCGCCTCCACGGCAGCGGCGAGCAGCGGCGCGACGTCCGGGGCGGTGTCTTTCACCCCGGGCGGAACCAGCGCCTGCGCAACCAGGCCGCCGTCCTGGTCGCGGCGCAAAGCGACTCGACCGGCCCGACCGTTCGGAAGCGGCACCGACGCGGTCAGCACCACCGAGGCCTGTACCCGCTCCCGGATCACTTCCGGCAGCCGGCCGACGTCGTCCTGAATCTCCAGCCCGGTCGTGCGGCGACTGTCCACCCACCAGACCACCAGGGTCCGTGACTCCTGCTCCCAGACCGCGTGATCGACGTCCAGCCACGGGCGGAAGATCTTGGTCCCGCGCGGGGTGACGATCCGCAGGTCCTTGATCGTCGCGGCCGCCACTCCCCCGCCGACCAGGGACGACCAGGCCAGCAGCCGATTCGAGCGCGACTCGCCCAGCTGGAGAACCTCGAGCATCTCGGCCGGCATCGTCACCCGGCGCGGCATCCGGGGAATCAGTCTCACACTCGGTGAGGGTACTCGCCGAAGTTCAGGACTCGCTCGGGAGCTGCCCGTGCGGGCTTTCGCAGAGCGCGGCGATCTGCTCCAACGATCTGCCGACCACCCGGCTGAAGTCGAGCGAACCTGCTCGCCCGGCAATCCCTTTGGGGAAGTCCGCCCAGCCGCCGTCCCAGGTCAGATGGGTCGCGGTCGGGCCGTCCTCCAAGTCCATGCCGGGCGCCGGCTCGACACCGACGAACTGCCGGTGCCCGATCGCCGAACGCCAGTCGGCGCCGATCCGTAGCACCAGGAAGCGCAGGGCGTTCTCCTCGGTGTCGAAGTTGCCGAGCAACCACCGTTGCTTGGAGCGCGAGGTCATCTCGACGACCACCGCCTCCTGCCGCCGGGACAGGAAGTAGCCGATCTCGGTATCGCTGAACGCCAGCAGATCATCGGCCTCCTTGCCGATCGGCGACATCCGGATCAGCCAAGCCCAGGCCGCCAGGTCGAAGCCGGCCGGCGGCACGACCAGTCGGCGGCCGGCCCGGTCGGCCGGCGAGGCGCGCAGCCGGTGCCGGATCAGTTCCTCGACCACTTGCCGGAGGTCTGAGCCACCGAGGTCGGCACGAAAGCCGGTCCCGACCGGGTACCAGCCGAGGACGGCATCGAAAACGCCCGCGACGACTCGGTCGATGGCCTCGGGTTCCTCCGCGTAGAAGGCTTCGAACGGATACTGCCCCGCCATCACTACCGCCACGGTCTGCTCGCGGACCAGCCGGGCCACCCCGGTCCAGACGTCGCTCTCGATCAACTCGGCCAGCTTGGCCGGGAAGAGCGGCTTCATCCGGGAGGTGGCGGCCAGCCCGGAACGAGTTCGCTTCATCGATCCCAAGGACCATTGCGAACTCGGGGTCGAGGGGTCAGCGGAGTGCCTGTTGACCACGGGAACATCCTTAAGTCGGCAGTCAGGTCGGGTGTACTGAGTTGGTCGCGGGCTTCAAAGCTCGCGACGTCTGCAGCGGAATCGGTGAGAACGTCGGCGGGAAGTACGACGGGATCGGGATCGGCGCAATCGTGAACGTCGGGAGCCGAATCGTGGGCGCCACCACTGCCTTCGGGCAGGCTTGCTGGTATTTCCCGTCGCAGCCGTCGGTCTTCGGTACATCGATCGGGACGGCCAGCACCACGACGGCAACCAGACCACCCACCACCGGTCGGCGCCAGCTGGGGCCGCGGCGCCCGCCGGTCAGGTCGTCGGTACGGCGGATCACCCGCCGCACCACCTCCGGCGTGAAAGTCCACAGCAACCCGGCCGTCAGGTAGGTCACCAGTAGGCCGATCGCCGGCACCAGACCGAGCCGGTGGGTGATCGCCCAAGGCGTCGCGGTACCGACCAGGAAGGCGACTACTGCGGCAACGGTTCCGACCAGCCGGGCAAGTTGCCGGCGGTGCCGGGTCACTTGCTCCAGAAAAGCTTCCCCGTGGCGGTCCACGTCGGCGATCGCGGCCGAGTTCAACGTCGTCATCCAGGCCATCGACAGCGGGCGGGCCGAGCGCTGGGCCCGGGCCAGCCCGGCGAGAGCGTCGGCATCATCCGGCTGTTCGGCAAGCACCCGGTTCCAGGCAGCGATCTCTCCGCGATAGTCGCGGCGGCCGCGAGCCAGCCGGGCGGCCAGCTTGGCGGCATCCAGCCAACCCGGCCGTTGCGCCTCCAGGTCTGCCAGCGTCCGCTCGGCGAGGGCGAACTGGTCGGCGTTGAGGTAAGCCGAGCAGATCGCCCACAGCGCCACCGTGTCTCCGGGCGCCTCGCGCAAGCCGACCCGAGCCACCAGCACCGCCTGGGCCGGCGCCGTCCTGGAGAGGAAAACCGCTCGCCAGGCGAGCAATTCACCGGTGGGCTGGCCGAGAGCGAGGGCGGCGAGCGCTTGTCCGGTCGTACCGATCTCGTTCGCGCAGCGGGCAGCGGTCAGCACCACTTCGGGGTCACCGCTGACCAGGTTCGGGGCGAGGACGGCGAGCGCTTGCTCGGCTCGCCCGGCATCCAGCAGGACGGCGGCCCGAGCCGCCGCCTCCTCGACCGCGACACCACCCAGGCCGGGGTTCGCGGCCACAGCGGCAGCCACGCTGGTGTTGAACCCGGCCACCTCCGGCTCCGGCAGCCCGGAATGCGACGGCACTAGATCCCCGGCCTCGGTCAGCAGCGTGACGGTCGGCCGGAACCCGCCAGTGCGCGGCTGTGACCGGAGCCGGGCGGCGGCGGCGACGGGCTGGTCCAGGCCCAACTGCCGCAACCGGCGTAACCGGCGCAACGAAGGCACGACTGCCGCCGTCACCTCGGTCCCGCGCAGGTCCAGCCAGGTGAGCAGGGGTAGCCGCCGGACGATCACGGCCACCTCGCGGTCGGTCACCGCCAGCCCTGCCAGGGACAATCCGCGCAGTTCCGGCGGCAGTTCGGCGAGGTGGCCGAGCACCGCGGCGGAGGCCTCGAGGGCTACCACCCGGCCGGTCAGGTTGACCGGGCCGCGGGCTTCGAACCACCGCTGCCAGCCGGTCGTCGTCGCCTCGAACAAGGTGCCGAGCGAAACATCGTCCGGGAATCCGCCGGACATGCTGGTCACCCGATCTTGTGTGACCTGAGGTATCCACGCAGCTCGTGGAAGTCCTCACTGTCACCGACGTGGGCGAGATAGGTGGCCGCCGTGCTGAGCCAGCTGCGAGTGGAAGCGGGAGTGTCCCGGACGGCGGCCTGCAGGTCCGCATCGGTCACCGGGCTCACGATCCCCAACTCCATCGACCGTTCCAGGGCGCGTTCGGTCGCCGCCTCCACCACCCGGACCAGGTCTGCGCCCGAGTACGTCTCGGTGGAGCGGACCAGGCGAGCCAGGTCGATCCCGGGGGCCACCGGCCGCCCTCGCAGCTCCATTTGGAGCAGCGTGTTTCGGGCGGGTTCATCCGGCGGCAACACCAGGATCGTGCGGTCGAACCGGCCGGGACGGCGTAGCGCCTCATCGACGTCCCAGGGCGCGTTCGTGGCGGCGAGGACATACACACCTTCGTTGCTGGCCAGCCCGTCGAGTTCGGTCAGCAACTGATTGACGACGGCGCGAGCCTGGTCGGTGTTGCGGCGCGAGCGCCGTCCACCGATCGCATCCAGTTCGTCCAGGAAAACCACACCCGGCGCTTCCTGGCGGGCCTCAGCGAACAGCCGGGCCACGTTCTGCTCGCTCTGCCCGAAGAAACTGCCGTAGATGTCGGCCGGAGTCGCGGAGAAGAAGTGGGCACCCAGCTCGCCACTCAGCGCCCGGGCGATGAACGTCTTCCCGGTGCCGGGCGGACCCCAAAGCAGCAGTCCACCGCGCAATTGCTTACCGAAGGCCTCGCTCAGCGTCGGGTTGGCCATCGGACCGAGCAGTGAGCGCTGCAGCCGACGCTTGACGTCCGCCATCCCGGCGACGTCGGCCAGCGTGACCTCCCGGGGGTCACTGGAGTCCCAGCCGGTCGAGTCCAGGATGGGTTCGGCGTCGAGCCCGAACAGATCGCGCTGCGCCGGATCGACTGGTCGTGGATGCGATGCGCGTGCCGGTTCGGGAGCCGAGGGTTGCGGGGTCGACAACTCCCGGGTCGAGGGCTCCGGCGTCGAGGGCTCCGGCGTCGATCGTTCCGGGCCCGATCGTTCCGGGCCCGATGATTCCGCCGGCCGCGGGGCTCCCGATTCCGGAGGGCTGGTGAGGGCCTCCCCGGTGAGCAGCGCCGCATGCAGGAGCCGATAGGAATCGGCTAACTCGTCCTTGCCGGTCGCCGCAGCCGCCGCCGCTGCCAGCGACAGCGCGCTGGTGTCCTCCGGAGCGAGCGTCAGCACGGTCATCGAATGAGCGAGCGCCAGCTCAGCCATTCCGCCGGACAGATACAGACCGGCCAGGTGGATGCGCACCGGAATAGCCGACGGGTCGCTCGGGGGCATCCCGGCGACCGCGCTCTCCAGCGCCTGGAATACCGAACGATCCACCGACATCTGCTTGGCTCCTCCTCGTCTCTGCTGTCAGCTCAACTTACGAGCGTCGATCACAGACGGTTCAGTGGCCGGGCGGGCGCCTTTATTTCGATCTCAACATGACTACGCTCCGTTGATCCGAGCTCGCAGAGCGCGTCGATGATCTCGGCTACGGTGGCGGCACTTCCTTGCTGCCCACTACTTCCACCAGGTGTTAGTCAGCTGTAGATGCGTTCACGCAAGGCCCGCCGCTCGGCCTCAGCAGCGACGAGTTCGGCCAGGGCTCCGGCGTCAGACCCGTCCGCCCCCATCCGCTGCACTCGACTGCGCAGGTCGCCGATGCGCCGAATGATGATCATTTCCGCCATTCCCAGCACCACGCCCGCCGCGTACTTGGCCAGGGCTTCCTCGCGGTCCGCAGGCAACGGCGTCACCGCGAGTTCGTTGATCAGTCCCTCGACGGCATCCGGAGCGTTCTCCTGTACCGCTTTCACCCAGGCCGGCCCGCTCAGTCCGGCCGCCACAGCCATTCCACCCGCGGCTCGGACGGCGGAGTGGACCGCCCGATAGGCGGGCACCTGGAAGGCGTCGTTCTCCAGGGCGTCCGCATCCACGGCGGGAACCAGCCGAGGGACCTGGAGCAGGCACTCCAGGGCCTGCCGTTCGATCCCGACCACCGGGTCGCGGTCATCCGGGCGGGGCGGGGTCGGGCGGGACTGGGCGGGTTCGGGTTGGCGCTGGTTCTCCCGCTGCACCTTGGTCGCGTTGCCGTCGGCACCGCCGGGCGGGTGCCGCAGCGCCTGGTTGACCGCCCGAGTCACGGATTCGATTTCCATCCCCAGCCAGCCGGCCAGTTGCCGGGCGTACTCCGGGCGCAGCGAAGGGTCGCGGATCTGGGCGACTACCGGGGCTGCCTTACGTAGCCCGGCCACCCGGCCCTCGGCGGTGTGCAGTTCGACGTCCTTGAGTTCCGAGCGGATCTTGAACTCGAAGAGTGGCTGGCGAGCGGTGATCAATTCCCGAACCGCTTCGTCACCATGGCGCAGCCGCAGGTCGCACGGATCCATCCCGTCCGGGGCCAGCGCGATGTAGGTCTGCGCGACGAACCGCTGGTCGTCCTCGTACGCCTTCAGCGCCGCCTTCTGGCCGGCACCGTCACCGTCAAAGGTGAAGATCACCTTTCCGCCGGCCCGGGTGTCGTCCCCGATCAGCCGCCGGACCACCCGGATGTGGTCGGCACCGAACGCCGTCCCACAGGTCGCGACGGCGGTCCCGACCCCAGCCAGGTGGCAGGCCATCACATCGGTGTAGCCCTCCACCACGACCACCTGCCGGGACGTCGAGATCTCCCGTTTGGCCAGGTCAACCCCGTAGAGCAGCTGCGACTTGTGGTAGATCGCGGTCTCCGGGGTGTTGAGGTACTTCGCCTCGATCCCGTCGTCGTCGAAGATCCGGCGGGCACCGAATCCGACGGTGTCACCGGTGACGTCCCGGATCGGCCAGAGCAACCGACCGCGGAACCGGTCATACAGTCCGCGCCGGCCCTGACCGGCCAGACCAGAGGCGAGCAGTTCCTCCTCGGCGAAACCCTTGGCCCGCAGGTGCCGCAGCAGTACCTCGCCACCGCGCGGCGCGAACCCGACGCCGAACTGCGCCGCCGCCGCCTGGTCGAAGCCCCGCTCGGCGAGGAACTGCCGAGCCGGGCCGGCGTCTGCCAGGGTGCCGAGCTGCTCCTCGAAGAAGGCCGCCGCGACCCGATTGGCGTCGATCAGCCGTTGCCGCTGACCGACCTGCTCGCGCCGTCCCGCCCCCTTACCGCCGTCGTCCTCGTAGCGCAGCTCCATCCCGAGCCGGGCGGCCAGTCGCTCCACCGCCTCGGCGAACGCCAGGTGATCGACCTTCTGGACGAACGAGATGACGTCGCCGCCCTCACCACAGCCGAAGCAGTGGTACAGCCCGACCGTGGGGCGGACGTGGAACGACGGGCTCTTCTCGTCGTGAAACGGGCACAGCCCTTTCAGCGACCCGACCCCGGCCGGGCGCAGCGCGACCTGCTCGCCGACGACGTCCTCGATCTTCGACTCGTCCCGAACCGTCTCGACATCTTCCCGACGGATCCGCATGGGCTGAGTTTAGATTCATTCCCGCCGTGGCCGTCAGGCGGTCACCTGGCCAGGGAGCGATGCAGGTTGACGGCGCGAGCATCGGTCAGCGAGGCGACCTGGTCGATCACTGCGCGCAGTCGCCCGGCGTCGTCCGGGGACTGCCGCCACGCCGTCGCGAACGGTGCGTCCAGCACCTCCGGGGCACGCTCGGTCAGCAGTTCGACCAGCTCGGCCAGCAGCTCGCGCTGCCGCACGTAGATCGGCTGGCGGTCCTCGACTGTCATCACATAGACCGCGGCCAGGCCCTTGAGGACGGCGATCTCGGCGAGCGTTCCGGCCGGGACGACGACGTCGGCGCCGTACCGGGTCAGCCTGCCGTCGGAGCCGGCGGCGATCCGGGTGGCCGCCTCGACGGAGCGGATGAAACGGCCGATGAGCTGGCTGGTCATGTCCTTCATGGCAGCCAGCGAGCGGTACTCGCCGTCGAACTGCGACACCCAGGCGGACAGCGACCGAAGTCGTCGTAGGGCGGCCAGCGCCTCGTCCTGCGGAAGATCCGGCAGGTACCAGGACCGCACCTGATCGGCGACCCGGGCAGCCTCGGCCGGGTCACCCAACCGCTGCGGATCGAGCCGCCCGGAAACCACGGCGTCCTCGACATCGTGCACGCTGTACGCGACGTCGTCCGCAAGATCCATCACCTGCGCCTCGACGCACCGCCGACCCTCGGGCGCGCCCTCGCGTAGCCAGTCGAAGCCGGCCAGATCGTCGTCGTACACCCCGAACTTCGCCGATCCGGTCGGGGATTGCCCTCTGCGCCAAGGGTATTTGGTCGCGGCGTCCAGACTGGCTCGAGTCAGGTTGAGACCGTGCCCGCGACCGGTTTCGGCGTCGACCACCTTGGGCTCCAGCCGGGTGAGCATCCGCAAGGTCTGCGCATTTCCCTCGAAACCGCCGATATCGACAGCGATTTCGGCGAGCACCTCCTCGCCGTTGTGGCCGAACGGCGGGTGCCCGAGATCATGCGCCAGGCAGGCGGTATCGACGATGTCCGGGTCGCAACCAAGGGCGGACCCGAGTTCCCGGCCGACCTGCGCCACCTCCAGGCTGTGAGTCAGCCGATTGCGCACGAAATCGTCCGAATCAGGGCCTACCACTTGGGTTTTGGCGGACAACCGACGCAACCCGGAAGAATGGACGACGCGCGCCCGGTCCCGGGAGAATTCACCGCGCCGGGGGTCTTTCGGTGGCTCCAGGTAGCGACGCTCGCGATCAGCCTCGCCGTAACCGGGTTCGCTGCCATGCCAGAACCCGCTGGGTGCGCTCGAGACCGCGTCGCTCATCGGGTCAGCCGCCCGAGACGCTGAGCTCGGCGGCACTGATCATGCTCGCCGTGGCGACGTCGATCTCCCGGTCGGTCAGCCAGCCCTCCGGCAACGCGACCTGGCGCTGCACCCCGGAGCGACCGCGCTGGCCCTCCGCGGGGGCGCCCGGATGCGGCTGCTCGGCGTCCAGTTCGGCGGTCAACTGGTCGAACTCGGCGAGCGAGGTGAACATCCCCAGCTTGGCCCGCAGCTCGCCGCCGACCATGTAGCCCTTGAGATACCAGGCGATGTGCTTGCGGAAGTCCCGGCAGGCCCGATTCTCAGCGGTCGGCGGCCCGGCCTCGCCGATCGATCGAGACGGCCGCTCATACCCTTCGTAATGTTCGGCCAGCAGCTGGACATGCCGGCGCATCGTGGTCAACACGTAGCGCAGGCCGGGTCGGATCCGCTCCGGGCGACCGTCGATCCCGGCGGCCAGGTCGGCGAACAGCCACGGCCGGCCGAGGCAGCCGCGACCGACCACCACGCCGTCGCACCCCGTCTCGTTGATCATGTCAACCGCGTCGTCGGCCGACCAGATGTCCCCGTTGCCGAGCACCGGGATGCTGGTCACGGCCTCCTTGAGCAGGCGAATCGCGTTTCGGTCAACGGTTCCGCCGTAGTAGTCCGCAGCCGTGCGAGCGTGCAGCGCGACCAGCGCCACCCCCTCCGCCTCGGCGATCCGACCGGCGTCCAGGTAGGACAGGTGCTGGGCGTCGATCCCCTTGCGCATCTTGATCGTCACCGGCACCCCGTACGGGGTCGCCGCCCGGACCGCCGCCCCGACGATCGCGGCGAACAATCCACTCTTCCAGGGCAACGCCGCGCCCCCGCCCTTGCGGGTCACCTTGGGCACCGGGCAGCCGAAGTTCAGATCGATGTGATCGGCCCGACCCTCGCCCAACAGCATCGACACGCAGGTACCGACCGTGGCCGGGTCCACGCCGTAGAGCTGAACGCTGCGCGGGTGCTCCTCGGGGTCGTGCTGGATCAGCCGCATCGACTCGGCGTTGCGCTCGATCAGCGCGCGCGACGTCACCATCTCGCTGACGAACAGCCCTTCACCACCGGCGGAAGCCATCTGCTCGCGGCACAACCGGCGGAAGGCCTGATTCGTGATCCCCGCCATCGGGGCGAGGACGACGGGGGTAGCGATCCGGTACGGACCGACCTGCAGAGCTTTCACGCCCCCATTGTGCCGGGCTCGACGTCGATGCCCTCGCGCGGTTCGGTAGCACAAGTGCTACATTGGTTCGGTGGAAGAGATTGGGCTCCGTGAGCTGCGACAGAACGCCAGTGATCTGGTCAGACGCGCACAGGCGGGCGAACAGATCACGATCACCGTCTCTGGGCGCCCAGCTGCGGCGATCGGGCCGATCGGAACCCGAGCGTGGAGATCCTGGAACGACATCGCCGAACTGTTCACGGCCACACCCGGCGATGATGACTGGGCGAGCGACAAGGATCTTCTGGACCATGACCTCCAAGATCCTTGGGATCGCTCGTGAGTCGTGGAGTGCTGGATACGAGCGTGCTTGTCGCCACTGATCTGCACCCGCTTCCCGGCGAGTTGGCGATCAGCATCATCAGCATCGCCGAACTGCAGTTCGGCGTCCTGGTGGCAAAGAATTCCCAAGCCAGAGGCAAGCGCTTGAGCCGGCTCGGGGCGATCCAGCGACGGTTCGAGCCCTTGCCGGTGGACGACGCGGTTGCCGACAGCTACGGCCAACTCGCCGCCCAGATCGTATCGATCGGTCGCAATCCTCGCCCTCGCTCGATGGATCTCCTGATCGCCGCGACGGCCCACGCCCACGGCGCCACCCTCTACACCCGAAATGCCAAGGACCTGGAAGGCCTCGATTCCCTGATCGATGTCATTGCCGTCTGAGTCAGGGCCGCCGTTTGCGGATGCTGGATTCATTCGGTGGGGGCAGGGTCGCAGGTGAGTGGTCGAGCAGTCGGCTCTCGTCATGGCGGCACCGTCGAAATGGGAGGGACCCATGCCGGAATACCAGCGAAGCCGAACGATCAAGGCCAGCCCGGACGAACTTTTCGACTTCCTCTCCCGGGTCGAGAACCTGCCGAAGTACTTCGCCCGGCTGACCGAGGCGCACTCCGCAACCGGTGACGAGGTGCATGTCACGGCGAAGCTCCCGCCCGAGGCGACCCCCGGAGCCGACAGCGAGACGGTCGAGGCCGACGCCACCTTCTCGATCGACGCCGATCACCGGGCGATCAGCTGGGGAACCGAGAACGAGCACCACTACCGCGGCGAACTGCAGGTCACCCCGGTCGGCGAAGGCGCCTCGATCACCGTGACCTTGCATACCGAACACGACAGCGCGCAGATCAATGACGGGATCGACGAGACGCTGGACAACATTCAGGAGCTCGTCGGGTCGTCATCGCGCCCCTGACATCAACCGCGTGCCGCCAGGGAGGATTCGCTGCCGTCGCCACCCGAACCGGCCGCACTGCAGCACCGTGAGTCCTCCCCGGCGGTACGCCTGAGCTGGACTCAGACCAGATCGAGCAGCGAGTTCAGGTCGGGCAGCAGCCGGTGCGGGCCGGACGGGTGCGGATCGGCCTGGTGGATGCCGTACGGATCGTGCAGCAACGGGGTGAGGCCGGCCGCGACCGAGGCTCGCACGTCGTAGAACACGGTGTCACCGACATAGCCGATCCGTGGCGAGGCGGGCAGGCCAAGTGCCGCCAGGGCGGACTGGAAGATCGCCGGGTCGGGTTTGGACACCCCGACCACGTGCGAATCGACGACGCAGACCACCTTCGCGGCGCCCGGAGTGTCCACCCCGCAGATCCCGAGGGTGGCGAGGTCACCCTCCACCTGTCCGCCTGCGTTGGAGACGATCCCGATCGGAACCCCGCGATCCACCAGCGCGGTCAGCGCCTCGGCCGCACCGGCCAGCGGGCGGCGCCAGTAGCGGTGATCGAACTTGGCCCCGAACTCCTCGACCGCAGCGTCCTCCTGCTCCACCGGAACACCCGCTGCCCGGGCGTAGGCCCGGTGATACGCGGGCCAATCCGCGTGCTCGCCGTCCGCCCGAGCCTGGTCCATGGCATGAGCGGCAACAAAGTGCGCTCGCAGCAACGTGGCGTCGTCGGTGGCTGCGCCGAACGGCCCGAGCAGGGCGCCGGTGTGCTCCGGGGAGGGCAGCAGCAGCACGCCACCGGCATCGAACAGGATCGCGTCGAATTCGGTCATGTCGACAATCATCCCCGGCGTCGGGTTAGCGAGCGGCCGGTGGGGTGGTCACGGCCGGAGGAGCCAGCCGTTCTCCTCGGCCAACCGGACCGCCTCCGCGCGGGTCCGGGCGCCGGTTTTGCCGATCGCCGCAGAGAGATGGTTGCGGACCGTTCCCGAGGACAGGTTCAGCGCCCTGGCCAGATCCGCAACCGTGCCGCCGGCTCGCGCCGCGGTCAGCACCTCGGTCTCGCGCCCGGTCAGCGGGCTGATGCCGGTGCTGAGCGTCTCGGCGGCCAGCACCGGATCGACGACCCGCAGCCCGGAATGCACCCGACGGACGGCGTCGGCGAGTTGCCGGGCCGGGGTGTCCTTCACCACGAACCCGCTCGCTCCGGCCTCCATCGCCCGGCGCAGGTAGCCGGGTCGGCCGAAGGTGGTGACGATCAGCACCCGGCACAGTGGCAACTCGGCCCGCACCTGCGCGGTAGCCGAAAGCCCATCCAGACCGGGCATCTCGACGTCCAGCAGGGCGACGTCGGCGTGCGACCGGCGCGCCGCCTCGACCACCTCGTCGCCCCGGCCCACCTCGGCGACCACCTCGAGATCCGGTTCCAGCCCGAGCAATGCGGCCAGCGCTCCGCGAACCATCGCCTGATCGTCGGCCAGGAGCAGCCGGATGGTCTCGGTCACCAGCCCACCCGCAGGCGGAAGCCGCCCTGATCGGTACCGTCGACCAGCAGCCGAGCCCCGGCCGCTTCAGCCCGTTCACGAAGGCCGGTCAACCCGTTACCGGCCACGCACCGGCCGGGGCCGGTGCCGTCATCGGTGATCTCAACCGCACTCGAATCCACAGTGACCCGGCAGTGCCGGGCCCCGCTGTGCCGCACCACGTTGGTGACTCCTTCGCGGACCGCCCAGCCGAACAATTCCAGCCGCTCGGTCGGGACGTCGTCCACCGCACCGGCCAGTTCCGCCTCGATCCCGGCGGTGTCCAGCGCCGTCCGGGCGGAGGCCAGTTCGGCGGCCAGGCTGAGGTTTCGATACCCGGCGGCAGTGGCCCGGACATCTGCGAGCGCGGTCCGGGCCAGTTGCTCGACCTCGGCGATCTCGCGCTCGGCCCGGGCCGGGTCGGTCTGGATCAGCCGGCCGGCCAGCTCGGCCTTCAGGGTGATCACGGTCAGCGAGTGGCCAAGGATGTCGTGCAGGTCCCGGGAGAACCGCAATCGTTCCTGCGACACCGCCAGGCTGCTGATCTCCTCGTTCGCCAGCGCCAGTTGCCGGTTGCGGGCGATCATCTGGCCGATCCCCCAGATCGCCAGCGCCCCCAGGAAGATCGAGAAGACCAGGCCATGAGTGTTCTGGTTCCAGCCCGGCACGGCGTGCGGGGCGAGGTAGGCGCCACCCATGATCAGGGCAACCAGGATGCCGGCAGCCGGCATCGGCAGGATGAGGACGCACATCACCGCCAGATAGACGGTGAAGGCCAGTCCTTCCTCGCCGATCACCGCGCAGCCCAGCACCGTGAGGAAGGCGCTGAGCGCGATGATCCACCACCGCTCGACCGGGCTGAGTTGCCCGTTGCCGGTCCACTTGTACGCCCGAGCCAGGTAGAAAACCCGGACGTAGAGGGCGGCGAACAGGACGACGATGACCAGCCCGATGAACCGTCGAGCCGGGTTGGGTAGCGCCCAGGCCGTCTGGAACGTCGGGACGAGGTAAGCCAGCCAGACGAGGGCGAACAGCCGCCCGCGCCCACGCATCTGCGACGGTGACCAGACGCTGACCGGGTTGATCGGTGGGCTGGCATCGCCTGCGCGGTCTAGGCCGACTGGGCCGGCTCGGTCCGGGTCGGGCGCGTCGGTTCGGCCGTCCTCGCGGTTCGCGGCAGCCGGGCCGGCGCGACGACCAAGCAGCAGCAACTGGCGAACGACGTCCACGAGGTCGACGTTAGCCGACCTCGTGGACGACGTTCGGTTGGTGGGCACGAATTAGACCCGGCTAGTGTCACGACGGAAGAGCACGGCCGTGCCGAGCGCGAAGATCCCCGTCCAGAGCACCAGATCCGCCACATGGGTGACAGTCATCCCGGAGCCGGTGATCGGGCTGCGGGCGACCAGGCCGACGGCATAGGTCGGCAGCCAGGGCGCGACGTTCTGCAGCACCTGTGGCATGTCGCTCAGCGGCTGGAACAGACCACCGAAGAAGCTCATCAGCGCCAGCAGTGGGCCGATGAACTGCATCGCGTTCTCGGCCGGGACCAGGTACCCGACGAACAGGCCGAAAGCCGCGAACACCAGCGAACAGACCCAGGACAGCACCCCCACCGCCAGCCACTCGCCAAGAGAAAGGTCCGCACCCAGGAGGGCACCGGCCCCGAGGACCATGATCACCGGTACGACGCCGAGCACCAGCGCGGACGCCACCTTGATCAGCACATAGCCGGCCGGCCGCAGCGGGGTGAGCCGCAGTTGCCGGGTCCAGCCCAGCGAGCGCTCCATCGCGACCTGCGCCCCGGTCGAGGTGGTGGCGATCATTGCTCCGTAAACCGCCATGCTGACCATCACGTAGGCGAAGGCGCCCGGGTCGCTGTTCCGGTACGGGCCGCCGAAGAGCAGGAAGAACGCCACCGGCATCACCACCAGGAAGATCATCGTTCGCCGATTGCGGAGGCTGCGGCGAATGTCGAGGATCAGGTAGGTGGGGCTGAAATTGACTGGCCCTCGAGCGGGTCCGGTGGTCGGCGGCGTGGTCGGGGCGGTGGTGGCGCTCATGACTGGCTCACTCTCGAGTCGGCGGTGCGGTTCGTCCCGGTGAGGGCGACGAACGCCTCCTCCAGGTTGTGGGCGGTGACTTCGAGGTCGTGTGCCCCGGTGTGGTTCAGCAGGTACCGCAGGACGGCGTCCGAGTCCTCGCACTGGATCCGGACGGTGTCACCGCGCAGTTCGACGGAGCTGACCCCGGGCAGCACCCTCAGCCCGTCCACCGCGGCCTGCACGGCTGGGTCCGCCCCGCCGTCGACCCGGCCGGCGCCGCGGTCAGCGACGCGCAGGTTGGCGCGGACCGTGCGTCCGGACGCCATCGCCCGGACCTCGGCTGCCGTCCCGTCGGCGACGATCTCACCCTTGCGGACCATCACGATCCGGTCGGCGTAGGTGTCGGCCTCGTCCAGGTAGTGGGTGGCGAAAAGTACGGTCCGGCCGGCCGCGGCATCTTCCCGGATCGCCGTCCAGAACGCCCGCCTCGCCTCGACGTCCATCCCGGTCGTCGGCTCGTCGAGGATCAGCAGGTCCGGTTCTGGTAGCAGAGCCATCGCGAACCGGAGTCGCTGCTGCTCCCCGCCGGAGCACTTGGCCACCCGGCGGTCGGCGATCCCGGTGATCCCGGCACGGTCGAGCACCTCGTCCACCGGGCGGGCAGCCCGGAACAGCGAGGCGGTGAGCTGGACCGTCTCCCGCACGGTCAGGTCCTTGAGCAGGCCACCGGTCTGCATCACGGCCGCGACTCGGCCGTGCGCGACTGCGGTCGCCGGGTCCAGGCCGAAGACCTGGGCCGTCCCCTCGGTCGGGCGGCTGAGCCCGAGCAAGATGTCGATGGTCGAGGTCTTCCCAGCACCGTTCGGGCCGAGGAAGGCAACGATTTCGCCGGGCCGGACGGTGAGATCGAGGCCTGCCACCGCGGTCACCTCACCGAACCGCTTCACCAGGCCGTTGAGCTCGATCGCCGGCGCAGCGCCGGATGGGCGGCCTGTGGTGCGAGCTCCGACGCCGACCGCAGGCCCGACTGCGGCGTCGCGCGTTGTGTTGATTCCCGTGTCCATGGCTCAAGCATTCTTCGAGGCCGGCCCTCGACCGCATGCAAGGCGTCATCACCGGACCATGACATCTGTCATTGATCACGCCCTCGGCATCGACAATCACGCCATCGGCGTTGACCCACGCGCGGTCGCGACCGGCGGTAATCTCCGGTCATGAGTGGCATTCCCGCACGACGTGCCTCAGCACTGCCGATCGCCCTCGCGACTGCCGGAGCGCTCGCCGCGTGCAGCGGAGGCAGTGCCGGGCCGACGTCCACCACCAGTCCGGCCACGCCGACGGCGAGCGCGACCTCTCGCGGGCTGGAAAGCTACACCGATACCGGAGATGGCTGCGCGCAAGCGATCTCCGCGATCAGTTATGCGGACGACGCGCTGCGCGCGCTCGGCCAGGAGCCCTACCAGGAGTTCGACGACGTGGTCCGCAGCCGCCTCGCCGCCGTTGCCGGAACCCTGGCGCTGGAAGCCAAGGACTGGCCGGACGAGCCGGTGCACCGGCAGGCTGAGATCGTGCAGCCGCTCGCCCAGGCCGCCGCCGCCCGCTTACCCAATCAGACCGCGACCGCGAAAGCGGCGAGAATCAACGCGCTCCTGCGGTACCGGATCGAGGCCGCAACCCTGATTCTGGTCTGCCGCGACGCCGCGCCGCCGACTCCGTGATCAATCCTTGCTGCCCCCAAACCTCGCGGTGATCATCAATGCCGGTGAGTTAAGCGCTGGAGTGACTGGGGTGAGGTTGCCTGAGGTCGCATCTGCGTCGCTGCGACCCGTGATCATGCACTTGGGAGGCGCGTCAGCGCCGGCGTGCCCTGGCCTGAAGAGCAAGCGTGCCGGGCCCACTGCCCGAAGGGTTGGGGAATCACGGCTGTTGGTCAGGGGTCCCGTGGCGGCTTAACTCACCGGCATTGCGGTGATCATGCAGAGTTACCCGCGCAACTTTGCCTGATCACCGCGAGGTTGGGCCGGTCAGCAGCCGATCAGGCGCGTAGCCAGCCAACTTTCGACCTGGCTGAGAGCCACCCGCTCCTGCGCCATGGTGTCGCGGCTGCGAATCGTCACCGCGTCGTCCTCCAGGGTTTCGAAGTCGACGGTGATGCAGAACGGCGTGCCGATCTCGTCCTGACGCCGGTAGCGACGGCCGATCGCCTGCGCGTCGTCGAAATCGATGTTCCAGGACTGGCGTAGCTGTGCGGACAGATCGCGAGCCTTCGGCGACAGGTCGGCGTTACGTGACAACGGCAGCACCGCCGCCTTGACCGGGGCCAGCCGGTGATCCAGGCGCAGCACGATCCGCTTGTCGACGCCGCCCTTGGTGTTCGGTGCCTCGTCCTCGTCGTAGGCCTCGATCAGGAACGCCATCAGCGACCGGGTCAGGCCGGCCGCCGGCTCGATCACGTACGGCAGGAACCGCTCGTTGCTGGCCTGGTCGAAGAACGACAGGTCGACACCGGACTTCTCGCTGTGCGTCTTCAGGTCGAAGTCGGTGCGGTTGGCGATGCCCTCCAGCTCACCCCACTGCGAGCCGATGAAGCCGAACTTGTACTCGATGTCGACCGTCCGCTTGGCGTAGTGCGACAGCTTTTCCTTCGGGTGCTCGAACAGCCGGAGGTTGTCGGGCGACAAGCCGAGGCCGGTGTACCAGTCCATCCGGGTCTTGATCCAGTACTCGTGCCATTCCTCGTCCGTCCCCGGCACGACGAAGAACTCCATCTCCATCTGCTCGAACTCGCGAGTGCGGAAGATGAAGTTTCCCGGGGTGATCTCGTTCCGGAAGGACTTGCCGATCTGGCCGATACCGAACGGCGGCTTGCGCCGGGCCGACTGGTAGACGTTCTTGAAGTTGACGAAGATTCCCTGGGCCGTCTCGGGCCGCAGGTAGACCATGCCCGACTCGTCCTCCACCGGCCCGAGGAAGGTCTTCAGCAACCCGCTGAACATCTTCGGCTCGGTCCAGGCACCGCGGGTGCCACAGTTCGCACAGGCGATCTCGGCCAGGCTGGTCGCCGGACGGCCCTTCTTCTCGGCGAACTCCTCTTCGAGGGTGTCGGCGCGATAGCGGCGGTGGCAGGACTGGCACTCGACCAACGGGTCGGTGAACACCTCGACGTGGCCGGACGCCTCCCAGACCTGGCGAGGCAGGATCACCGCGGAGTCCAGCCCGACGATGTCGTCCCGGCCGGTGACCGTGGACCGCCACCACTGCCGCTTGATGTTCTCCTTCAGCTCCACACCGAGCGGACCGTAGTCCCAGGCGGAACGGCTTCCGCCGTAGATCTCACCGGTCGGGAAGACGAACCCCCGGCGCTTGCTCAGGTTGACGACGGCGTCGAGGCGGGACTCTGGTTTGGCGGCCACGGGAAGGCACTCCATCCGGCTGGGTGTCGGCGGATATCAGGTTCAGCGGATATCTCGGTTCACCCACCAGCCTACGGGTCACCCGCCGCCGATTTGCCGCAGGCCGAGGCGGCGGTCGCCGATGGCGCGATTCGGACTGCGGCTCAGGCCAGGTCGCTGACGTGCTCGGCCAGTCCGTCCGTGCGGTCCCAGGTGATCAGGTCTTCGAAGGCGCTCGGCTCGTCGATGCACCGATACATCAGCGGGACGGCGTACAACTTCACCTCCGGTGCTGAAAGCGCCCGGCGGTAGGCCCCGACCGTTTGCCACGTGGTGCTGAGTACCCATAGGTCCGGTTCGTCGATCGAGCGGCCGACCCGACCGTCCAGACAACCGGGCCGGGCGCAGAGCACCTCCAGGGCGGCTCGGGCCTGCTCGTGGAACTCCTCGACAACGGAAGGATCGGTAGCGGGAACCCGGTATCGGGTGACGACGAGCACGAGCCGAGCCTACGGCGCACGGTCCCAAGTTGACGTGGCGCCCCGGCTTACTGAGAATGAGTGTCATGTACAAGCGTCCGGCGTGGATCGCCGTCCTCGGTGTCAGCGCACTAGCCCTGATCACCGGATGCTCCGGATCGCCTACCGACGACGCGGCCGGCAAAACCGGTTCAGACGGCACGGTGACGATCGCCGCCAGTTTCTACCCATTGCAGTACGTCACCCAGCGGATCGCCGGCAACCGGGCCAACGTCAGCAGCCTCACTCCGCCCGGAGCCGAGCCACACGATCTCGAACTGCGCCCCAAGGACGTCGCGACCCTGTCCGACGCCACCTTCACCGTCTACCTACGCGGCTTCCAGCCGGCGGTGGACGACGCGGTCGCCGCCGGGCCGGGCGGAGACAACGTCGTGGACGTCAGCAGCGCGGCGAAGCTGGACCGGACCGTGGCGGATGAGGAAGGCGAGACCGGCACCGATCCGCACTTCTGGCTCGACCCGCAGCGGCTCAGTGCCGTCGCCACCCTGATTGAGCAGCGACTCGCCGCCTCCGATCAGGCCGGCGCCAGCACCTACCAGGCCAACCTGGTCACCCTCAAGGCCGATTTGGCCGCCCTGGACCAGGAGTTCCAGACCGGGCTGGCGTCCTGCGCGAACAAGGACCTGGTCACCAGTCACCAGGCCTTCGGCTATCTGGCCGACCGCTATGGGCTGACTCAGGTCGGCATCACCGGCCTGGCCCCGGACGAGGAGCCGAACCCGGCCACCCTGGCCCGGGTGAGCGACTTCGTCCGTGCGCACAAGGTCCGTACCATCTACTACGAGACCTTGATCAGCCCGGCGATCGCAGAGACGGTGGCATCCGAGACCGGCGCCCGAACTGCGGTACTCGACCCGATCGAAGGCATCACCGACGAATCGCAGGGTGCCGACTACCTGGCGATCATGCGCGCCAATCTGAAGGACCTCAAGGAAGGCCAGCCCTGCCCGTGAGCACCCCGCCGGTGATCGAGCTCCGTGACGTCAGCATCGGTTACGAGGACCGACCCGCCGTCGCCGGCATCGACCTGACCGTTCGCACCGGTGACGTGCTGGCCCTGATCGGCCCGAACGGTTCCGGCAAGTCGACGCTGGTGCGCGGCATCCTCGGGCTGGCGACCGTGCTGACCGGCGACGTCCAGCTGTTCGGCGTCCCGGCCCCCCGGTTCAGCCAGCGTTACCGGCTGGGATACGTGCCGCAGCGGCATACCGTCGGCGGCGCGATCCCCTCCACGGTCGAGGAGGTCGTCGGCTCCGGCCGGCTGACCCACCGCCCGTGGTACGGGCGCACCCGAGCCGACGACCGGGCCGCGGTCAGCCAGGCGATTGAGGCGGTCGGCCTGAGCGATCGACGCCGGTCGATGGTGGCCACGCTCTCCGGCGGCCAGCAGCGCCGGGTACTGATCGCCCGGGCACTGGCCGGCCAGCCCGAAGTGCTGATCATGGACGAGCCGACCGCAGGTGTTGACGCCGAGAACCAGCAGGCGCTCGTCCGCACGCTGTTGTCCCTGGTCGGGAGCGGTCTGACGCTGGTCGTCGTGACTCATGAGATCGCGCCGCTGCGACCGGTCCTGACCCGGGTGGTGGCGATGCGCGGCGGCCAGATCGTGCATGACGACCGGCTCGCCCCAGGCGGTCTGGTCAGCGACAGCAGTGGGGACTGTCACGAGGCCCCGAGACCGCTGTCCGAGGTCAGTCGGCTGGGTGAGGCACAGTCGCCGTTGCTCGATTCGACCCTGGGCACCGCTGGACGGGAGATCTGAGCGCCTGATGGAAATCTTCGACTACGACTTCATGCAGCGAGCGCTGGTGGCCTCGCTGCTGGTCGGGGTGACCGCTCCGGTCGTCGGCATCTACCTGGTCCAGCGTCGGCTGGCGCTGATCGGCGACGGGATGGGCCATGTCGCACTGACCGGCGTGGCGATCGGGCTGCTCACCGGGACCGCCCCGGTGTTCACTGCGCTGATCTTCGCTGTGGCGGCGGCGATCCTGATCGAACTGCTCCGGGCCCGTGGTCGAGCCACCGCCGATGTCTTGCTGGCGGTGATCTTCTACGGTGGGATCGCCGGCGGAGTGGTGCTGATCGGACTGTCCCAGGGAGGCAGCGCGGCGAAGCTGAACGCGTACCTGTTCGGCGCGATCACCACGACGTCCGCCCAGGATCTGGTCGTGTTCGCCGGTCTGGCGATCGTCGTCCTGCTGGTCGCGGTCGGTCTGGCTCCCCGGTTGTTCGCGGTCAGCAACGACGAGGAGTACGCCCGGGCCAGCGGAATGAACGTGCTCGGCCTCAACCTGCTGCTGGCAGTGCTGACCGCAGCCACCGTGGTGATCTCGATGCGGGTGGTCGGCCTGCTGCTGATCAGCGCCCTGATGATCGTGCCGAACGCGGTGGCCCAGCAGATCGCCCGCAGCTTCCGGGGCAGCATGGTGATCGCCGCTACGGTGGGGGTTTCGGTCAGTGTGACCGGTACCGCATCGTCGTACTATCTGGAGACACCGTCAGGTGGGACGATCGTGCTGCTGGCCGTCGCCGTGTTCATCGTCGCCGCGCTCGCCGCAACCACCGTCCGGGCCGCCCATGCCCGCCGGCACCACTCCACTTCCGAGCACCGGCACGAGCACGGCGTCGACTGCGGACACGAGATCGTTGCCCACGAAGATCATCTCGACTATGTGCACGACGGTCACCGACACGCCGCGCACGGTGCCCACTACGACGACCACTGATCTACGACGACCACTGATGATCGAAGGGATCCACTGATGCCGCCCCAACGCCGGGAGACCCGGCAGCGCACCGCCGTGTCCGCAGCCCTGGACGACGTCGACTCCTTCGTGAGCGCCCAGGAATTGCACTCCCGGCTTCGTACCGCCGGCGACGGAGTCGGTCTTGCGACGGTGTACCGCACCCTGCAGCAACTGGCCGACGACGGCGAGATCGACGTGCTCCGGACGGCGGACAGCGAGTCGATGTATCGCCGCTGCAGCAGCGGCCATCACCATCACCTGGTCTGCCGGTACTGCCGGCGAACGGTCGAGGTGGACAGCGCCTCGGTCGAGCGCTGGGCCAGGCGGATCGGCGAGGACAACGGCTTCGTCGATGTCGGGCACGTGGTCGAGGTTTTCGGCACCTGCGCCGACTGTCATGCCACCGGCAAGGACGCCTCTCCCAACTGATCTACCCCAACTGATCTACCCCAACTGAGCTGCCTCGCCTGGGCTGAGCCAATTCCCTGGGACGGCCGCCCAAAGCAGCCGTGATCATGCACGGTTGCCCCCGAGGTCCGGGCAAGCATGCATGATCACGGCAGGTTCTAGGCAGTGATCATGCACGGCTGCCCTCAAGCCGAGCGGCAACCGTGCATGATCACGGCAAGGGTTGGGCGGTCAGCGCTCTTCGCGGAAATCGACGTGAGCGCGCACCATCGGGTCGAACTTGCGCAACACCAGTCGGTCCGGGTGGGTACGCCGGTTCTTCCGGGTGACATAGGTGAAACCCGTTCCAGCGGTGGACCGGAGCTTGACGATCGGGCGAATCTCGATCTGGCGAGCCATCAAAGCACTCCTTGACGAGGTACCGAGTTGTTGGCGTACCGAGGTTAATGAGTCTCAGTATCGTTAGGCCGTAACGCCGGAGGCCGCCGAACCCTTCCCGTCCTGGGCCGCAACCAAAACCTCGGCAGCCGCGTCGATCGCCCCGCCGTACCGGCGATCGCGCTGGGCGTACGCCTCCACCGCGGTCCAGAGCGTGCGCCGGTCGACGTCCGGCCACAACGTGTCGAGGAACAGCAGTTCCGCGTAGGCCGACTGCCACAGGAGGAAGTTGGACGTGCGCTGCTCCCCCGACGTGCGCAGGAACAGATCGACGTCGGGCATGTCCGGCTCGTCCAGGTATCGAGCAACCATTCGCTCGTCCACCCGCTCCGGGTCGATCCGGCCGGCCGCGACCTCCCGGGCGATCGCCTTCGCGGCATCGGCGACCTCGGCTCGGCCGCCGTAGTTCACGCACATCGTCAGCGTCAGGACGTCGTTGTTCCGAGTCAGCTCCTCGGCTGCCTCCAGCTCCTTGATCACGCTGCGCCACAACCGAGGTCGGCGGCCCGCCCAGCGAACGCGCACGCCCCACTCGTTCATCTCGTCTCGGCGACGACGGATCACGTCCCGGTTGAAGCCCATCAGCCAGCGGACCTCGTCCGGCGAGCGCCGCCAGTTCTCGGTGGAGAACGCGTAGGCGGAGATGTGCTTGACCCCGATCTCGATGCCACCGGCGACGACGTCGAGCAAGGCGGCCTCGCCCATCGCGTGCCCCTGGGTCCGGGGCAGGCCGCGGGCGTTGGCCCAGCGCCCGTTACCGTCCATCACGATCGCCACGTGGGCGGGCACGAACTCGGCCGGAACCTGCGGGGGCCGCGCGCCGGACGGGTGTGGGGGCGGGGGAATCGGAGGCAGTCGATTCGCTTCGGGCCGGGCTACGGATCGGCGGCGGACCGCCATCAGCTCACTCCTTCAGGGTGGATCTCGGAAGCCACCAAGACGGCGGCCTGATCTGCTGCGGCCCGGGTGGCCTCGACTCGGGCGCGATTCGCTGCCTCCGCCTGATCCAGCGCGGCCTGGGCGAGGGTCGCCTGCGCGGCGGCGGTCCGGGCCGCCACCTGCGCGGCCGCGGTCTCGAGAGCCACCAGATCGACGACGTCGTTCGACCGCTCCACCCAGCGCAGCGAACGAACCCGGCGCTCCAGATGCCACTGCAGATAGGCGGCCACCAACCCGCTGGCCTCCCGGCGGCGGCGGAGCTCGCTGGCATCGGCGAGCTCCCAATTGCCGCTGAGCAGCGCGGCCAGCAGTTCGAGGGTCTCCGGGTGCGGAGCGGCGGAACCCGGCGGGCGGCAGGCCGAGCAAACCGTGCCACCGGAGCCGAGCGCGAACGCCCGGTGCGGACCGACTGCACCACAGCGAGCGCAGTCGACGAAACTCGGTGCCCAGCCGGCCACCGCCAGTGAACGCACCAGGTAGGCATCGAGCACCAGCCCTGGCTCGTGGCTACCGCCGGCCAACGTGCGCAGCCCGCCGGCCAGCAACAGGAACTGCTGGACGGCGGGCTCGCGCTCGGTCTCGGTCATCCGCTCCGCTGTCTCCAGCATTGCGGTGGCGGCGGTGTACCTGGAGTAGTCGGCAGCGATCTGCAACCCGTAGGCACCGATCGTCTCTACCTGCGTCACGGTGTCGAGCGAGCGTCCCTCATAGAGCTGGACGTCGATCATCATGAACGGTTCCAGCCGACCGCCGAACCGGGACGTCGTCTTCCGGACACCCTTGGCGACCGCCCGGATCCGCCCTCGCTCGCGCGTGAGCAGGGTGACGATTCGATCGGCCTCGCCCAGTTTCTGGGCTCGCAGCACGACCGCTTCGTCCCGGTACAGGCGGGTCATGAAATTAGTGTCTGCCGATCGAGCGGTTGACGGCGGACAGGACTGCCTTCAGCGAAGCTCGGACGATGTTGACATCGATCCCGACGCCCCACAGCACCCGGTCGCCGATCTGGCACTCGACGAATGCCGCGGCCTGGGCATCTCCACCGGAGCTCATCGCATGCTCGCTGTAGTCGAGCACCCGGACCTCGACACCGCGATCGGCCAGCGCGGCGACGAAGGCCGCGATCGGCCCATTGCCGCGCCCGTCCACGGCTACCGAGGTATCGCCGTCCTGCAGATCCACCGAGATGGAGTCGACCCCACCCTCGGTGCTGCTGTGCCGCATCCCATGCAGCGAGAACCGGCCCCAGCTGGATTGCTCACCCGTGGTCGGCAGGTACTCGTCGGAGAAGATCTTCCATAGCTGCTGTGGGGTGACTTCACCGCCGGCTTCGTCGGTGTGCCGCTGCACCACCTGGCTGAACTCGATCTGCAGCCGGCGCGGCAGGTCGAGGCTGTACTCGTGCTTCATCAGGTACGCGACGCCGCCCTTGCCGGACTGGCTGTTCACCCGGACCACGGCCTCGTAGCTGCGCCCGACGTCGTGCGGGTCGATCGGCAGGTACGGCACCGCCCACTCGAGATCGTCGACCGTGACGGACGCCGCATCGGCGTCCGCCTTCATCGCGTCCAGGCCCTTCTTGATCGCGTCCTGGTGCGAGCCGGAGAACGCGGTGTAGACCAGATCGCCACCGTACGGGTGCCGCTCCGGCACCTTCAGCTGGTTGCAGTACTCCACCGTGCGCCGGATCTCATCGATGTCCGAGAAGTCAATCATCGGCTCGATGCCCTGGCTGAACAGGTTCATCCCCAAGGTGACCAGGCAGACATTGCCGGTGCGCTCGCCGTTGCCGAACAAGCACCCTTCGATCCGGTCGGCGCCGGCCAGGTAGCCCAGCTCGGCGGCGGCCACCGCGGTACCGCGGTCGTTGTGCGGGTGCAGGGAGAGCAGCACATCGTCGCGGAAGGCCAGGTTCCGGTGCATCCACTCAATGCTGTCGGCGTACACGTTCGGAGTGGTCATCTCGACCGTGGCGGGCAGGTTGATGATCGCCTTGCGGTCCGCGGACGGCTCGAATACCGCCAGCACTTCGTTGCTGATCCGGGCCGCGAACTCCAGTTCGGTACCGGTGTAGGACTCCGGTGAGTACTCGAAGTAGACGTCGGTGCCGGTCATCGCGTCGGCCAGCTTCTTGACCAGGCGAGCACCCTCCAACGCGATGTCGACAATGCCGTCCTCGTCGGTGTTGAACACCACCCGACGCTGCAGCGTCGAGGTGGAGTTGTACAGATGGACGACGGCCTGCTTGGCACCACGGATCGATTCGTAGGTCCGTTCGATCAGTGGCCCGCGGGCCTGGGTCAGCACCTGAATCACGACGTCGTCAGGGATCAGGTCGCCCTCGATCAGATCCCGGACGAAGTCGAAGTCGGTCTGGCTGGCGGCCGGGAAGCCTACCTCGATCTCCTTGTAGCCCATCCGGACCAGCAGCTCGAACATTCGCCGCTTGCGCTCGGGGCTCATCGGATCAATCAGTGCCTGGTTGCCATCGCGCAGGTCAACGGCGCACCAGCGAGGCGCGACCTCGATCCGCTTCGTCGGCCAGGTACGGTCCGGCAGCTCAACCCGGATTTGTTCGTGAAAGGGACGGTACTTCTGGATCGGCATCCCGGAGGGCACTTGAGTGTTCTTCATTCTGCTTCGCCTCTTGTCCTTCGCCTGACCCGAAAGGGTCGGCTGCTGCTCTGGCTGGATGATCGGCCGGCACGCAGAACCACCGCGGTGAGAGAACCGACCTAGAGGGTCTCACCGCGGCGACGAAGGAGGAGCAGCGCCGAACGCATGTTTCTACGTTACACGCATGATGCGGCGGCCGAGCAAACTGCCGGACCCGGCGGAGGCGAAAAAAATACCTGGAGACTTCGGGTAGCTGCCACCCGCTCAGCGCTTTCTCAGGCCGGTAGGGCAGACTCGGACGACGGGTCGGCCGCGACCCGGGCGCGCCCGCGCCCGGCTCAGCGCAACGACGCACCGGGGCGCCGACCCGCGGATTTCCAGGAGATTCATGTGTACGACCTGCAGCGGGGCTTTGCCCTCCAACTGATCTCCATCGCCCTGATCGTCGTCGTCTCGCTGATTGCCGCCGCTACCCTGCAGCGCCGCCGACCGTCGATGCTGGGCCTCGATTCGGCGTCCGCGTGCCTGGCCCTCGGCTCGGCCCTGGCGATTCTGGTCAGCACGGTCAGCCCCCGAGGGGGCTCCCAGAGCCGTGGAAAGATTCAACCGGTGCCGTTCCACACCCTGCTCAGCTACCGCTACGACCATGTGGATCTGCTGATCTACCTGGTTGGCAACGTCGTCCTGTTCATGCCGCTGGGCTGCTTCCTCTACCTGGCCGTGCGACACCTCGCCCTTCGCCGCAGTCTGGCGATCAGCACGGTGATCTGCGCACTGGTGTCGATCGGCGTGGAGGTTCTGCAGATCCCGATCTGGACTCGTAGCACCGACGTCGATGACGTGCTGACGAACTCCGCCGGTGGCTTCCTCGGTGCGCTGACCGGATTCGGACTGCTCTATCTGGTCCGGGCGACGAAGGTGAGCGGCCACGGCCCGATCCGGCACTACGCCGAGGGCTCCCGGGCGTCGTAGCGAGCGAACCGCGGTTGCCAGGCGGCAAGCACAGCCACCACAACAACGCAGGTCAGGCCGCCAACGATGGCGGCGACGGCCTCGCCGCTGAGTTCGGCGACGCTGCCGAGCAGAAGATCGCCGAGCCGGGGACCACCCGCCACCACGACGATGAACACGCCCTGTAGCCGCCCTCGCATGGCGTCCGGGGTGGCCGCCTGCAAGATCGTCATCCGGAACACCGCACTGACAGCATCGGCCGCACCGGCGAGAGCCAGGACGCAGAAGGCCGGCCACAGCGTCCATCGGGCTCCGCCGTCCGACATCGGACCCGGCGAAAGCGCGACCACGATACCGAACGCGGTGATCGCGAACCCCCAGCCGATCACCGAGATCAGCACCGCCCGGCCCTGCCGCCGAATCCGGCCGAGCGGCCCGGAGAACACCCCGGCCACGATCGACCCGGAGGCGACCCCGGCCGCCAGGATGCCGACCGTGGTGGCGCCACCGCCGATCAACGCGGCACCGATGGCCGGGAAGAGCACCCTGGGCATCGCCAACACCATCGCCGCCAGATCGACAACGAACGTCATCCGGATATTGGGCCGGGTTCGCAGGAAGGACAGACCTTCCAGAACCGAACGGACGCCGGATCGGCGCACCTGGCCCTGCGGCGGTAACGGAGGCAGGGCGACGAGCGTGGTCAGTGCCATGGTCAGCAGCACCATCTCCAGGCTGTAGGTGACGCCGAACCCCCACCCGGCAACGAGCGCCCCGGCCAGCAGCGGCCCGACGGTCATGCCGAGGCTCATGGACAGGCTGGTCAGCGCGTTGGCGGCCGGCAGCAACTCGGCCGGTAGCAATCGAGGCATGATCGCCGTCCGGGCCGGGCTGTTCACCGCGAAGAGCCCACTCTGCACCGCGACCAGGCCGTAGAGCAGCCACAGGTTGCCGAGGTCCAGCCACGCTTGCGTGGCGAAGGCGGACGCCAGAAGTAGCAGGCAACTCGACGTCGTGATGATCACCCGACGTCGATCGTAAGCATCGATGATCGAGCCGCCGTAGAGACCGAGCACGATCAGCGGTACCAGCGCGAACAAGCCGACCAAACCGACCTTGAAGGTCGATCGGGTCAGGTCGTAGACCTGCAGGCCGACCGCCACGTTGGTGACTTGAGTACCGATGGCGGACAGCGACGACCCGAACCACATCCGCCGGTACGGAACGCTGATCCGCAACGGAGTCAGGTCGGCCAGCACTCGCCGGCGGGCGAGCACCGGCCGGGCCTCCTCGGTCTCTGGCAGAGCCGTTCCAGGCCGGCCAGCGCTCAGTTTGTCAGCGCCCAGTTCGTCGGCGCCCAGTTCGTCGCCGCTCAGAACCCGAGTCGCTGCATCTGCTTGGGGTCGCGCTGCCAGTCCTTGGCTACCTTCACCCGCAGGTCAAGGTGGATTCGAGAGCCGAGCAACGCCTCGATCGACTTTCGCGCCTGGGTGCCGACGTCACGCAGTCGGGTACCACCCTTGCCGATCACGATCGCCTTCTGGCTGTCCCGCTCGACGAACAGGAACACCCGCACATCGATCAGCGGCTCGCGGTCCTCTCGGCCGTCCCGCGGCATGATCTCCTCGACCACCACGGCCAGGCTGTGCGGCAGTTCGTCGCGCACCCCTTCCAGGGCCGCCTCCCGGATCAGCTCCGCGATCATGATGTGCTCGGGCTCGTCGGTCAGTTCGCCGTCCGGGTACAGCCGCGGGCCCTCCGGCAGGTGCCCGATCAGGAGGTCTTCCACCTCGTTGACCTGGTACCCGTCCACGGCCGAGACCGGGATGATGTCGTCCGCCTCGTCCAACAGCCGACTGACCGCCAGCAGGTGATCGGTCAGCCCGGCCCGGTCCACCCGGTCGGCCTTGGTGACGATTGCAATCACCGGCGTCTTGCGCTTCTGGCCCCGGCGCAGCTCGGCCAACTCGTTGGCGATGAACCGGTCCCCCGGACCGATCTTCTCATCGGCCGGCAGGCACAGGCCGATCACGTCGACCTCCATCAGGGTCTGCCGAACCAGGTCGTTCAGCCGCTCCCCGAGCAGGGTCCGAGGCCGGTGCAGCCCAGGGGTGTCGACCAGGACGAGCTGTGCATCCGGGCGGGAGACGATGCCCCGGATCGTGTGTCGGGTGGTCTGCGGCCGGCTGGAGGTGATCGCGACCTTCTCCCCCACCAGCGCATTCGTCAGGGTGGACTTGCCTGCGTTGGGTCGGCCGACGAAACAGGCGAAGCCGGAGCGGTGTGCCCCGGCCGGCGGGAGGGGCGGCTGGTCATCGTCCCGGGCCGGAACGGCGTGATGGTGAACGGCATGCTCGTCGAGCACCGGGCGCTCGGGGCGCTTGGGCTTGCTCGGCTTTTTGGTCATGGGCTGGTTCTTGCGGGGGTGCGAACTCATGACAGCTTCTCGCTCATAATCACATCTCTCCGATCGGTGCGGCCAGGGCCCGGGCCCCGGCCGCGCGCAACCGGTCGGCGACCAGTTCAGCGCTCTGTTCACTCAGGCCCTCGGCCACCACAACGGGCGCCGACTCGACCAGTTCTTTGGCTTCCAGCAGGCCGAGCCCTCTGGTCCGGCGAATCTCCCGGATCACCAGGATCGGATTCGAGCCGGGCACCTGCAGTACCACTCGATGCCGACCGGGCTCGCTGAACCTGGCGGGCGTCCGTCCCACCAAATCCGGTCTGAACACCTTCAAGATATCCCAGGCCAGCGCGGGCACGAGCAGCAGCCAGAGCAGGTTCCACCCGCCTGCGGTGGCCAGCCAGACGGCAGCCAGCACGGCCAGCACGCGCGCCAGCACGCTGAACAGAATCCGGCGGGGCATCAGGTACCACTCCGATCACGGTCTACGTCGTGCCGGTCCGCTCGATCACCGCGGTCATTCCGGTCATGCCGGTCGCTTCGGTCATGCCGGTCATGACCGGCCTCCGGATCGCGCTCCACCAGTACTTTCGCGAGACTGTGCCGCCGACCCTCGAACTCCTCGGCGGTCAGGATCAGGCCGTGCACCGAAGTCCGGGAACCGGCGATCGGTACCCGGCCCAGACCTTTGGCCAGCAACCCGCCGACGGTCTCCACCTCGTCGTCCTCGATCTCGATTCCGAACAACTCCCCGAGCTCGTCGAGGTGCAGCCGGGAACTGACGCGCTTGCGACCGTCGGGCAGTTCCTCCACCTCGGGCTCGTCCTGGTCGTACTCGTCGGCGATCTCCCCGACGATCTCCTCCAGGATGTCCTCGATCGTGATCAACCCGGCCGTCCCGCCGTACTCGTCGACCACGATCACGGCGTGCCCGGCCTGCTGCATCTCCCGCAGAAGCGTGTCGACCGGCTTGCTGTCGGGGACGAAGACCGGACGACGCATGATCGTCTCCACCTTCTGGGTGCGGCCGGCGTCGGGCTGCTCGTGCATCCGACGGGCGACGTCCTTGAGGTAGAGGATCCCGACCGGGTCGTCCAGCCCGCCACCGACGACCGGCACCCGGGAGAAGCCGGACCGCAGGAAGAGCGACATCGCCGCATGCAGGCTGCGGTCGCGCTCCACCGAGACGACGTCCGTGCGCGGAACCATCACCTCCCGGGCCAGGGTGTCGCCGAGATCGATCACCGAGTGGATCATCTTCTGCTCGCCCAGCTCGATCAGCTGGCTCTCCTGAGCGATGTCGACGAACTGCCGCAGTTCCGCCTCAGAGGCGAACGGCCCGTCCCGCAACCCTCGCCCGGGAGTGAAGGCGTTGCCGATCAGCACCAACAGCCGGGTCAGCGGAGCCAGCACCCGAGTCAACGCGGACAAGCCGGGGGCCACCGCGAGCGCCACCTGCTCGGCGTGCTGCCGACCGAGGGTCCGCGGTCCGACGCCGACCACCACGAATGAGACGGCGGCCATCACCGCGCAGGCCAGCAGGCCGGCGCTCCAACCGATGCCGAGGCCCTGGACGGCGGCGAAGGTGACGGCGACGCTGGCCCCGACCTCGGCGGTGACCCGCACCAGGGTGGCGACACTGAGCACCGGCGCCGGGTCGCCGGCCACCTTGACCAGGGCCGGCGCGCCCCGACGGCCCTGGGTGTCGAGATCGGCAGCGCGGGAGCGACCGATCCGGGACAGCGCTGCCTCGGAAGCGGCCGCCACGCCAGCGATCAAGGTGAGAAGGACGGCGACGAAGGCCAGGCTCAACATGTTGTTACCGGCATCGACTCAGGCCGGCTCAGGCCTTGCCGCGGGCGGCCAGAAATGTCAGGAGCAGCTTGCGCTGCAGAGCGAACATCTCCTTCTCGTCCTCGGGCTCGGCGTGATCAAAACCCAGCAGGTGCAGGATGCCGTGGGTGGTGAGGAGCAACAATTCCTCCTCGAAGCTGTGCCCGGCGGCCCTGGCCTGGACCTTCGCCACCTGGGGACAGAGCACGACATCACCGAGCAGACCCGGCTCGGGCTCCTCGTCATCCTTGCCCGGGCGCAGTTCATCCATCGGGAAAGAGAGGACGTCGGTCGGGCCTGGCTCGTCCATCCACTGGATGTGCAATTGCTCCATCGACGCCTCATCCACCAGCACGACCGACAGTTCCGCCTGCTGATGCACGCGCATCGCGTCCAGCACGTTCCTGGCCAAGGCGGCGATCTCCGCCTCGTCGACGCTGACGCCGCTCTCGTTGTTGACCTCGATGCTCACCGGGCCATTCTCCCCGACCGCGAAGCCGTGTCCGTACACCGTGGCCAGGACAGAGGGAGCCACCAGTTGCGGTTAGCACCGGTTTGGACCGCGAATAGAGGCACGAGTGCCCCCAAGAACAGTCCTAACCGGTGCTAACCACCGTCCGCTGAGCTGTCGGTCAGCGCGCCGGGCGGTTCCGGCGTCCGGCTGCGGTGTCCCGGGCTTGCCGAGGGCCCTGGTTGGCACCGGCTTGCGGAGCCTGATCCTGCTGGACGGCGTCCCACCGGCCGTAGGCGTCGACGATCTCGCCGACCAACCGGTGCCGGACGACATCGTTGCTGTTCAGGACCATGAAGCGGACGTCGTCGATACCGTCCAGAATGTCCTGGACGATCCGCAGCCCGGACTGAGTGCCGGACGGCAGGTCGACCTGGGTGACATCTCCGGTCACGACCATCCGGGAGTTGAAGCCGAGCCTGGTCAGGAACATCTTCATCTGCTCGGCCGAGGTGTTCTGTGCCTCGTCCAAGATGATGAAGGCGTCGTTCAGCGTTCGGCCACGCATGTACGCCAGTGGGGCGACTTCGATCGTGCCGGCCGCCATCAGCCGCGGGATCGACTCCGGATCGATCATGTCGTGCAGCGCGTCGTAGAGCGGGCGCAGGTACGGATCGATCTTCTCGGTCAGCGTGCCGGGCAGGAACCCGAGCCGCTCCCCCGCCTCGACCGCCGGCCGGGTCAGAATGATCCGGCTGACCTGCTTGGCCTGCAACGCCTGAACGGCTTTGGCCATCGCCAAGTACGTCTTGCCGGTACCGGCCGGGCCGATCCCGAAGACGATGGTGTGCTGATCGATGGCATCGACGTAACGCTTCTGGTTCAGCGTTTTCGGCCGAATCGTCTTGCCCCGGTTCGACAGGATATTCAGCGTCAGGACGTCGGCCGGGCGCTCCTTGGTCTGCTGCCGGAGCATTCCGACCGATCGCTCGACAGCGTCCGCGGTCAGCGATTGACCTGCGCCGACGACCACCAGAAGTTCATCGATCAGGCGCTCGACCAGGGCGACCTCGCCGAACGGACCGGTGACGGTGATCTCGTTGCCCCGGGCATGGATGTCGGCTTTGGGGAACGAGCGCTCGATCGAGCGGAGCACTTCGTCGCCGGCGCCGAGCAGAGACACCATGTTGATCGTCGGTGGGACGACGATCCGGTGCACGGCCTGCGGGGTTCCATCATTGCCAGCGGGAATCGCAGTGCCGGGGCTTGCGCCGTTGGCCTGGCTGCCGCGCTGGGAGGTGGGGGGAATGGTGCCGTTGGACTCGGTCATGAGGGTTAGGTGCGACCGCCTTCCGGGGCTCTACTCAACGGCATTTCACCGTCCTCGACATCACCATGCTAACCGTGACCGGCGACAGTTCACCTATGGTTATTGGCCTAGTTTCTGCAGCGAAGCGGCCGGTAGCCGAGATGGACGCCGGATCGACACCCCCTCGATCACCAACCGGGCCGATCGACCGAGCCACCCGACATGCCACCATCCGTAATTTTCCAGATGCCTAGAGTGACCAAAATGGCATACTGTCGGACCCCACGAGCAGGATGCCCGCTCATGCGCCAGCATCCGCATCGTCACCGAAGCCCGCCCTCTCGACGATCTTTCGAGTCGACTTGTGTCAACGCAGCCAGACGTCTCCTGACGCTTTCCGAGCGCTTCGGAACCATCAGCCGGGTGGCCAGCCAAATGACCGGCCGGCCAGCACGTGACCATGGACGTGAAACACCGATTGGCCGACCTCGGCGCCGGTGTTGAAGACCAACCGGAACGGCCCGCCGGCCTCCTTCCGAGCCACCTCGGCCCCGACCGTGACCAACTCGGCGAGCGCCTGCGGGTCCGCTGCAGCCAAGGCACTGACGTCCTTGTGATGATCCAGCGTGATCACCAGCACGTGAGTGGGCGCCTGCGGGTTCAGGTCACGAAACGCCAGGACTCGGTCGGTTCGGGTCACCACGTCGGCCGGGATGCTCCCGGCCACGATGCTGCAGAAGATGCAGCCATCCTCGGTTGTCATCTGCGCGAGCCTACGCGGGGCCCAGCCGCCGCGCCGCCTGGCGTGCCGCAAGAAGCCTCGGGCGCCCGAGTCAGTCCTCGATCACGCCACTGATCAGCGGCGCACCCAACGCACAAGCCCACCTTTCGATAACCGTGAGTACCGAGAGCCATCCAGAATGCGATTAAATTTGGCATCTTCCAGAATCATTTGGAATGATCCTGTCTACGCTCGCCGCAGGTGACTACGACTCCCGGGTTGACGCGCTCCGGGCCTGCTGGGAACTGCTTCTGGCCACCCGTCACCGAATACCAACGCCCTACTCGAGGCCGCTGCAGTCCTGGCCTCGATCCGACTCGACCGTCACGTCATTGACACGATCATCAAGGAGAGCAGCATGAGCGTCGAAACCATCGCCGACTTCTACCGGGAGACCGAATTCGGGCGCGTACTGCACCACCGCGGCCACGATGAAGGCCTCGAGGAAGGTCTCGAGAAGGGCCTCAAAACAGGCCTGGGGCGCTTCGCGTGCGCTTTGGAGGCCGCCATCCGCGATCGATTCGGCGATCACATCGAGAGCCCCGAGATCGCCGAGCGGCTGGCCCACTGCCCCGTTCCGGTTGCCGCTATTCACGCCATCGCGCACGCCACGAGCTTCCAGGACCTGGTCAACTTCGGCGCCACCTCGACGTTCACCCTCGCGACCTGAGCCGAACGGGCAACCGGCGCCTGGTCTGTGCTCGGGCCAGGCGCCGGGCCCGCCAGATCATGGGATCAGGACGACTTTGCCTATGGTCTGGCGGTTTTCGAGAGCGGCATGGGCGACGGCTGCCTCGGCGAGCGGGAACTTGGTGAGCAGCGGCACCAGCCTGCCCTCGGTCAGGGCGGCCAGCGCCGCCTCCTCCAACCCGCGGAACCCGCCGGGCCGCTGGAGCAGTCGGACACCGATCGCGGCCGAAGCGGTGATCCCTCGGCCGACCAGGTCGTACACGCTCAGTGGTGTCGGCTCACCGGATGAGAAGCCGTAGACCAGGAAGCGCCCGTCCACACCGAGCAATTCCAGCGCTGCCCGGCCGCGGACGCCGCCAATCGCATCGAGAACCAGGCTGACGTGACGCCCATCCAGCGCGGTACGGACGGAGTCGGCCCAGTCCGCCTGGTCGTAGTCGACAGCAACGGTCGCGCCGAGTTGCCGCACCAGGTCGACCTTGTCTGGGCCACCCGCCGCCCCGATCACCACCGCCCCGGCATCCAGCGCCGCCTGGATCAGCAGCACCCCGAGGCCACCTGCCGCCGAAGTGACCAGCACGACGTCGTCACTCGACAGCTGCGCTCGCTCCAGGATCGCGAACGCGGTCCGGCCGGTACCGATCATCGCGACGGCCGCTGCCTCGTCCACACCCTCCGGCAGATCGTGCAGCGATCCGGCGTCCGCCACCGCCAGTTCGGCGTAGCCGGCTCCGAGCATCCCCAGGTGGGCAACCACCCGGCGTCCCCTCCAACTCGCATCGACGTCCGCCCCAACCTCGTCGACGACACCGGCCACCTCACGACCTCCGATCATCGGGAGCACCGGGGTCGGCCCCGGACCGCCTGGCCGACCGGCCCGAATCCCGGTGTCGATCAGATGGACGCCGACCGCTCGGACGGCGATCCGGACCTGCTTCGGACCGGGCTTCGGATCCTCCACCGACTCGTAGCGAAGATTCTCGGCCGGACCGAACTCATGTAGGACGACGGCATGCATGCTCAGCTCCACGGACGATGGATGGGTCGTCTTCGAACGTAGGAGCTGAACCGAACTTGAGGTCAAGACCGGGAACCGGTTGGCCCTCCGGTGCGTCCGATCCCGGTATGAGGGTGCTGTGAAACGACGTCGAGTGCTGGTCCGGATCGCCTGGCTGGCGGGCACGCTGTTCTTGATCGGCGTCCCGTTGGGATGGTGGTTGCTGGTCCCCCGAGATCTGACGTCGTCTACCGGCATCGAGATGGTCCGCGGAACCCCGACGTCCACGATTCTCGTCGTCACCTACACGGCTGGATCCCCCGGTTGCGCCGACCCTGGCGGCGTTCAGGTCGAGGAGAAATCCACCGAGATTCGCCTGACTGCCAGCACGATCATGCGGGACATGCGGCCATTCACGGTCAGGGAATGCCTGGCGATGGGTATCCGCGCCACTAGTTCAGTGCAGCTCTCGGCACCGCTCGGCGAACGGCGGGTGATCGACACCACCCGAGACGGGGACGGCGTCATCACGGTCGAGGCGCCTTGACCGTCGCGCGGCAGAGTCGGTAGGTCAGGCCCAGCGCCCGGTACGAGCGGCGAGCCAGCCCAGCGCCACCGGCCCCGCCGTCGAGGCGCGAAGTACCTCCGGCCCCAACCGGACGGCGATTGCCCCGGCCTCGGCCAGGACCACCAGTTCGTCGTCCGCTATCCCGCCCTCCGGACCGACGATCACCAGCAGTTCGCCGGAATCCGGCAGCGGGACGTCGAGCAACGGTCGCTGTGCCGCCTCGTGCAGCACCAGAGCAAGCGTCGCCGCCGCCGCCCTGCGAGCCAGCGCGGGGGTGGAGCGAGCTTCCTCGATCACTGGCACCCGCGAGCGCCGGGACTGCTTGGCCGCCTCCCGGGCGATCGTCTCCCAGCGGTTTCGGGCCCGCTCGCCGCGCTCGCCCTGCCAGCGCACCACGCTGCGCCCGGCCTGCCAGGGCAGCACGACGTCGACCCCGATCTCGGTGGCGGTCTCCACCGCCTGCTCATCTCGGCCGCCCTTGGCCAGGGCCTGCGCCAAGGCCAGCCGTAGCGCCGGTGGCGGCAGCCGCTCGACGTCGTCCACTCGAAGGTCGAGCCGACCGGCACCGGCCGCGGTCACCGCACAGTGCGCGATCACCCCGGCGCCGTCGGCAAGGTCGATCTGCTCCCCGGCCCGAATCCGACGCACGGTCGCGGCATGCCGGCCCTCGTCGCCGTCCAGGATGAACCCGGCCCCGGGCAGCAAGCCGTCCAACTGGCCCGCCGGGACCAGGAACCGTGCCGAGGTCACGCCGTCAGCGGCCGGCGAAGCGGTCGCGGAGCTTGGAGAAGACGCTGGTGTGTGCCGGGGTCATCCGGCCGGCCGGGCGTTCCTCCCCACGCAGCACGGCGAACTGACGAAGCAGTTCCTCCTGCTCCTCGTCGAGCTTCGTCGGGGTGATCACGGCGAGGTGAACGATCAAGTCACCGCGACCGCCGCCGCGCAGGTGAGTGACCCCGAGCCCGCGCATCGTGCTCGACTCGCCGGACTGCGACCCGGACTTGATCTCGAAGTCCTCGGTGCCGTCCAGGGTCTCCAACTTGATCATGGTGCCCAGGGCGGCCGCGGTCATCGGCACCTCGACGGTGCAGTGAATGTCGTCACCGCGACGGGTGAAGACGTCGTGCTGGCGCTCGACGATCTCGACGTAGAGGTCGCCGGGCGGACCGCCACCAGGGCCGATCTCGGCCTGGCCGGTGAGCTGGATTCGGGTGCCGGTCTCGACGCCCGGCGGAACCTTGATGTTCAGCGTGCGCCGAGAACGCACTCGCCCCTCGCCGGAGCATTCCAGGCACGGGCTCGGGATCACGGTGCCGAACCCCTGGCAGGCGACGCAGGCCTGAGTGGTCATCACCTGCCCGAGGAACGATCGGGCCACCCGCTGCACCTGCCCGCGCCCCCGACAGACCTCGCAGATCTGCGGCGACGTCCCCGGCTGACAGCAACTACCGGTACAGACCGGGCAGATCACTGCGGTGTCGAGCTGGAGCTCCCGGGTACCCCCGAAGGCCGCCTCGGCCAGGTCGATCTCGATCCGGATCAGGGCGTCCTGGCCCCGGCGCTGGCGCGGCACGGGCCCCCGGGCCCCGGCGCTGGCACCGAAGAACGTCTCGAAGATGTCGGTGAAGCCGAAGCCTGGGCCGAAGCCGCCACCGGTACCGTTCGGATCCCCGCCGTTGTCGTAAGCCTGCTTCTTCTCCGGGCTGGAGAGCACCTCGTAGGCACGCCCCACCTCTTTGAACCGGTCTTCGGCCTCCGGGCTGGCGTTGACGTCCGGATGCAGCTGGCGGGCCAGCTTCCGGTAAGCCTTCTTGATCTCCTCGGGACTTGCGGTCCGGGATATCCCGAGCACCTCGTAGTAGTCGCTCACGATGGCGATTTTCTCTCCAGCTAAGATTTGCGGTCGAAATAGCGGGGCTATGGCACTGCTGCGGATCAGGTCATGAAGTTGCCATCATGCAGCTGTGGTTCATGAGGCCGTTCAGGCGGTGGTGATTCATGACGCGAGGATCCGTGAAACATAACGGGCGACGGCGCGAACCGCTGCCATGGTGGTCGGGTAGTCCATCCTGGTCGGGCCGAGTACCCCGAGCCGGGCCACCACCTCACCCTGTGAGGCGTAACCGCTGGAAACCACCGAGGCTTCCTGCAGCCCGATATGCGCGGTTTCGCTGCCGATCAGGACGCCGACGCCACCGGCCCCGTCCGCCATCTCGGTGAGGAGTTTGAGCAGCACCACGTGCTCCTCGATCGCCTCCAGAACCGGGCCGATGCTCTGCACAAAGTCCGGACCGGAGCGAGCCAGGTTCGCGGTGCCGGCGAGCACGATCCGCTCCTCCCGCTCGACGTCCAGCGAGTCCTCGAGAGCATCCAGGACGGCGCGGACCAGGGCGCGATCCTCGGTGCCGAACTGATCCGGGAGATTCGCCATGATGTCCGAGACCTCGGTCAGCCGCCGCCCCGACATCGCCCGGTTCAGCCGGGTGCGCAGATCGCTGAGCGCCGTCTCGACCGGCTCCTGGGCGACCGGTACCACTCGCTGCTCCACCCGACCGGTATTGGTGATCAGGATGACCAGCAGTCGTTCGGTGCCCAGCGGAACCAGCTCGACATGCCGCACCGTGGATCGGGTCAGCGACGGGTACTGGACGACGGCGACCTGCTGGGTGATCTGCGCCAGCAACCGGACCGTCCGGGTGACCACGTCATCCAGATCGACCGCGCCGTCCAGGAGCGTCTGAATCGCCCTCTTCTCGGCAGGTGAGAGCGGCTTCACCCCGCTCAGCCGGTCAACGAAGAGCCGGTACCCCTTGTCCGTCGGAACTCGCCCCGCACTGGTGTGCGGCTGCGCGATGTAACCCTCGTCCTCGAGCGCAGCCATGTCATTGCGAATGGTGGCCGGCGAAACCCCGAGCGAGTGCCGCTCTACCAGCGCCCGGGAGCCGACCGGCTCCCTGGTGTGGACATAGTCCTCCACGATGGCGCGCAGAACAGCGAGCTTTCGATCCTCGCTCACGATGCCACCTCCACCTGTCTAGGCCATGGTCTCTCACTTGGCACTCACTTGTCCTGAGTGCCAGAGGTGCCAGCTTACGTCCAGTGGGGAGAGAACGCGTCGATCGGCGGGTCGGCTGGGTTCGGCGGCGATGGCTGGCTACCGTCCCGGCATGGCCGCCCAACTGCCCCGGATGCCCGGAACCGGACGATCCGACATCCCCCAGACCGCTCCAGCCGCGCCGTCCAGTCACGCCGATCGGTATGGCCGTGACGTACTGGCGACCCCGGTGACCAAACCGCAACTGCCCGAGGTTGCGGCGGAGACCGGTTTGGTGGTCGAGGACGTGGAAACCGGCTGGTGCGGTGCCGTGGTGCGCACCGAGAAGAGTGGCGGCATCCATTTGGTGGTGCTGGAGGATCGGCGCGGGCGGGTTCGCTCCTTCCCCCTCGGCCCCGGATTCTGGGTGGACGGCACCCCGGTCCGATTGGTGGCGCCCCGGCCCGCCGGATCGGTCCCCGTACCCGCCGACCGGCTACGCAGCGCCAGCGGATCGGTGGCGGTGCTCAACCAGCGCGCCCGGGTGGCCCGGGCCTCGCGGATCCTGGTCGAGGGCAAGCATGACGCCGAACTGGTGGAGAAGGTCTGGGGGCACGACCTGCGGGTCGAAGGGGTGGTCGTGGTGCCCTTGCACGGCGTGGATGACCTCGCGGCAGCCGTCGAGGACTTCGAGCCCGGGCCCGGACGGCGACTCGGGGTGCTGGTCGATCACCTGGTGGCGGGCAGCAAGGAGTGGCACGAGGCAGCCGCGGTGACCCGGGTGCCAGGCGCTGTGGATCACGTTCGGGTCGTCGGCCACCCGTACATCGACGTCTGGCAGGCGGTCCGACCGCAGCGGATCGGGATCGCGGCCTGGCCGACGATCCCGCGCGGGCGACCCTGGAAGGAAGGCGTGCTCGCCGAGCTGGGCTGGCCGCACGAGGAACAGGCCGACGTCGCGGCCGGCTGGCAGCGCATCCTGGCCGCCGTCGACAGTTACGCCGACCTGGAACCCGAACTATTGGGTCGGGTCGAAGAACTGATCGACTTTGTGACGGGGGATGCGACGGATCGCTGAATCGGGCCCGCGTCGTCTACGGTTTCAGCAAGGAAAGGGACGAACCATGACGCAGCATCCGGACGACGATCCAGTGACCAAGCCGGCTCCCGGCATTCCCCCGGCCCATGGCGAGACACCGGTGTACGGCAGTCCTGACCCCGACGGACCGGCCCCGGCACCCCCACCGCCGCCGCCCGGCTACCAAGCCCCCGGCTACCAAGCCCCCGGCGACGGCCAGCAACCGCCCTACGGCCAGCAACCTCCGAGCTACGGGCAGCCACCCGGCTACGGCCAACAGCCTCCGAGCTACGGCCAGCAGCCGGGGTACGGCCAACAGCCGGGGTACGGCCAACAGCCCCCGCCCTACGGCCAGCAGCCGGGGTACGGCCAACAGTCCACACCGCCAGGTTATGGACCAGGTTATGGACCGACGCCGGGTGGTCCGCCCGGATCCGGCCCGCCACCCTCCGGCTGGGGCCAACCCGGTGGGCCACCGACTCCTGGCCCGACCGGCGGTGTCCAGGACGAACGCCAATGGGCGCTGTTCGCACACCTCGGCGGCGTGCTGGCGATCTTCCCGGTGCTCCACCTGATTCCGGCGCTGGTGATCTTCTCGATCTACCAGTCCCGCTCGGAGTTCATCCGGGACCAGGCTCGGGAGGCGCTCAACTTCCAGATCGTCATCCTGATTGCCTACTTCGCAGCCCGAATCCTCAACTGGCTGCCGTTTTTCCCGAACCTACTGTTCCTGGTCTGGTTGTTCTCCCTGGTCTTCTCCGTGATCGCAGCGGTGGCCGCCAGCCGGGGTAACCGCTACCGATACCCGCTCACCTACCGCTTCCTGACCTGACCCTGCTCCCGGCAATCTGGCGAAATAGCCGGCTCGCTTCCAAGATCGCCAGGGTGTGCCCGCTTTTGGGACGATAAAGGGCGCATAGGTGGGCACGCCTGGCGATCACCCAGTCGCCAGAAAAGCGGTCGCCGACCCAACGCACCAATGACGACAAAGTCGCCCTGGTGAAGGAACCCGGGTTAAAGATCTAGGGCAGGAGCGAGCGGACGACGGTGTCGGCGAGCAGCCGACCGCGGCGGGTGAGGACGACGACCCCCCGACCGGCAGCTTCGACGTCCACCAGCCCGTCGGCCAGGACGTCGCGCAATCGGACCAGCGGGTCGCCGTCCAGGCCGACGTCCTTCAGCGGCAAGCCTTCTCGCAAGCGGGACCGCAGCAGCACCTGCTCCGAGTGTTGCTGGGCTGCGGTCAGCAGTTCCCGGCCCTGAGCCGGGCTCTGCCCGCTCTCCAGGCGTTGCGCATACGCGGTCGGATGCCGGACGTTCCACCAGCGGACACCGCCGATGTGCGAGTGCGCGCCCGGGCCGATCCCCCACCAGTCATCGCCTCGCCAGTAGGCCAGGTTGTGCCGGCAGGCGTCGTCCGAGGTTCGGGCCCAGTTGCTCACCTCGTACCACTGGAAGCCGGCGGCCGCGGCGAGGTCGTCGATCAGCTCGTACTTGTCCGCCTCGTCGTCGTCATCCGGGGCGGGCACCTCACCGCGGCGTACCCTCGCCGCCAGCCGCGTGCCGTCCTCCACCACCAGCGCGTAGCCGGACAGATGGTCAGGCCGGCAGGCCAGCGCCGCTTCGACGCTGCGGCGCCAGTCGTCGAGGCTCTCCCCCGGCGTGCCATAGATCAGATCCAGGCTGACCGACAGCCCGGCGTCCCTGGCCCAGTCAACGACGTCCGGGATGCGTAGCGGATCGTGCGTCCGGTCCAAGACCGCCAGCACATGCCGAACCTGCGACTGCATCCCGAACGAAACCCTGGTGACCCCGGCCGCCGCGAGCTCGGCAAGCGACTCCCGAGTGACCGAGTCCGGGTTCGCTTCGACCGTCACCTCGGCGCCGGGGGCCAACCCGAACCGGTCTCGGACGGCAGCCAGCATCAACCCCAGGTCGGCCGGTGGCAGCAGGGTGGGGGTGCCACCGCCGATGAAGACCGTCTGAGCCGGCCGCTCCGGTAGCCCGGCCCGATCCAGTACCTCCGCGGCCAGGTTGATCTCTCGGACCGCAGTTGCGGCGTAGGCCGCTCGGCTGGCACCGCCGCCGAGTTCGGTCGCCGTGTAGGTGTTGAAATCGCAGTACCCGCAACGCACCGCGCAGAACGGAACGTGCAGGTAGACGCCGAATGCTCGCTCGGTCGCCCCGAGCGCCACGGATGGCGGGAGGGAACCGTCGAGCGGTGCGGGTTCGCCGTCCGGAAGTGGACCGGGCATCAGGCGCGCTTGCCGACTTTGACGGCCGCCCGGCGCAGGCTGGGGGCCAGCGTCAGGTCCAGCCGATCGGCGGCCTCGAGCAGGCGGCGCATGGTGTCCGGCGTCGCTCGTGCGGTGACGTCACCGATCCTGACGCCATGCCCGGGCCGATGCACCACCCGTACCTCGTCTCCGGCGGCGATACCGCCCAGCTCGAGGACCCGCAGGTAGGCGCCGGGGGCGTTTCTCAGGGTGAACCGCTTGACCCAGCGTGGCTCGGCCATTCGCTCCTGGAACGTTCGGCAGGGCGTGCGCGGCGCGGTGACCTCCACGAGCGCTCCCGCACCGGCCGGGCCGATCTGCCAGCGCTCGCCGATCTCGG
>DATINJ010000243.1:0-3731 GCA_035474375.1 Kineosporiaceae bacterium
CGCGGCGGCGACGATGTCCTCGACCGTGGTCTGCTCGTACCCCCTCGCCGCGAACAATTCCTGCCCGAGCATGGTCAATTCCGCCCGCACGGTGCGGCGGGTCCGTTCACGTACGGAGATCGGGTTGCGCTGCTGCATGACGTCGACGATACCACTCAGACGCACAATTGACACTCGGTGGCATGTTCGGCGTAGGGTGGCACCCATGACCACCACCAAGCGGCGCGCGCTGATCATCGTCTCGTCAGCCCGGCAGTTCCCGATCGCCGAACCAGTTGGAGCGGCCCCGATTTCGACCGGGTTCTACCTGGTCGAATTGGCGCAGGTCCTCAAGGAGTTCGAGGAGGACTACGAGTTCACCTTCGCCACCCCCGACGGCAACGCACCCCAACTGGACATCAACGGCCTGAGCCTGGCGTTCCACGCCGGCAAGAAGATGTCAAACACCACCCTCGTCACCACCATCGAGCAACGCCGCCGGTCCTTCGACATCACCCGGTTCCGGCGGCGCCACGCCTCGCTCGCCGCCCGGCGCGAACAGGAACTCCAACTCCTCGAACGGCACTTGGGTCGACTGCCTGTCTCCGACATTTTGCCCAACACCGAACGCGACGTGGTCGCGCTGCATCCCGAAGTCGTCGCCCGGCTCGCGAAGCTGCCGCAACGGGAGTTCCCGTCCGTGGAGGCCCTCGTCCGGCGCCACCGTGACCCGCATGACGCGTTCAGCTTCGCCGACTTCGACTTCATCCACACTCCCGGCGGACACGCACCGATGGTCGACTTCCGGGACAACCCGTGGCTCGGCGAAGCCCTGCATCTGGCCCGCGAGAACGAGGTTGCGATCTCGCTCATCTGCCATGCCCCGATCGCCGTGACCTCCACCCGGCAGCGCGTCGACAGCGACGGAAACCCCTATCTGGTGGCGGACAACCCGTTCCAGAAAGCCTCCGTCACGATGATGTCCAAACTCGGCGAGCTGATCGCGTTCGTCGCCAACTACCCGCACATCCCCGGACAACGGACCCGCCCGTCCTACTACATCGATGATGCCGTCAAAGAGGCCGGATTCACCGTCAGTACCTCGCTCAACCCCACCGCCGTCAAGCTGATCCACGAGCCTGCGGTCGGCCTGCTCACCGGCAACGGACCACAAGCCATCGACGCACAGACCCGCAAGCTCCGCACCATCATCTCCGCCCGCACCGCCGCGATCGTCCGTGGAACGGCGTAACGAGATTGCCGTCCACATCTAGGTGATTGTTTTGGAGCACTCGTTCCATTACGGTTGCTGCTGTGCCCAGGCCCCAGATGCTCAACGTAGATGACGTCCTGGATGCCGTTGAGGCGCTCGTGGTGGATGAAGGCCTGGCCGCGGTCACCGCGCGCGCGGTGTCGCGTCGGGCCGGTGTGTCGAACGGGAGCCTGTACCACTCGTTCGGCTCGATCGAAAATGTTCTGGCCCGGGCGTGGCTGCGCGGCGCCCGGCGGTTCCTCGATCAACAGCAACAGGCGATCGACCTGGCCTTGGCGGCCGATGGCAGCGTGGATGCGGTGACCGGCGCGGCGCTGACCCTGGCCGTACTGGCCGACCGGCATCCCAGCACCGCGCGGTTCCTTGCTCAGGTCAAGCGTGAACGTCTGCTGGAGGGCAGCCTCGACGACCAGTTGGCCCGCGAGTTGCAGGCGCTGGACGGGCAACTGCTGTCCCAGATCCGTGCCCTCGCGAAAGCGCTGTGGGGCCGAAGGGACGCTGCCGCCATCACCGTCGTGACCGCTTGCATCGTGGACCTGCCAACCGCGCTTCTCCTGCGCGATCTTCGCCGCGGCGTCCCCGGACCCCTAAGCCGACGCCTGCTGGAGCAAGCTGTGCGTGCGCTGGTCGCCGAGCCACCAGAACGTCGGGGCACGAACAGGATTGGAGCCGACTGATGTCCTTGAACGACACCGACTCGCAGGCCCGGGGCGACGAAACCCGCCGGCTGTATCCAGGTGCCGTGGACAAGCCGCTGCGGAACGGTTTTCGCGGGCTGTTGTGGGGCCCCGTCACCGCGATGCCATCACTCGCCCGTCAGCATTGGCGTGAGCGGGCGATACCCGTTGCGACAGCAGCTTTCGATGGCACGTCGGTCGACTACTGGGGCCATCACTGGGCCGACGAGGAGCTGGACAAGCTCAGCGTCCTGCACGTGGCCGTCGATGACGCCGGTAACCCGGCCGGCTGGGTCTCCGGTCGGCGGACCACCTGGGGTGGACGACGCGTGCTCTACGCCGCATCGGCAGGCGTCGCCCCCGACGTTCAGGGCGGCGGCCTGTCCGCGGCACTCTGGCGCCGCGTTGTCGAACGTGAACTGCTGCGTGCCGCCCTGCGACCGCTCTTCGTCGTCACCCGCACCGGAAACCCGCTGGTCTACGACGCATGGACAGCCGCCGCCGGTGACCGGCGAGCCGTTCATCCGCGGCCGGGTACACCCGTGCCTGCTGCGCTTCAGGTGATGGCTCGCGAAGGAGCCAACTACCTCGGCCAGGCAACCGATTTCGACCCCAGCACACTGTGCATTTCTGATGCCTATCGCTCGACCCCCGCAGGACTGTGGCGCCATCGTCCGCGCTCGCGGGACGAACGAACGAACCTCTGGTTCGACACCGCCCTGCAACCCACCGACGCATTCCTCGTCGTCATCAGGTTCCACCCACTCGCTCAAGCCTGGCGCAGCCTCACCCGCCGCCGCAGATGACCCGCCGGGCAGGGCGCGCAACAGCGCCGAATTGGAGTCCATGATTGCATAGCGTTACCATTGGGCACGGAGAGTATTTCCCCGTTCTCTTGATCCTGGCCCGATGGAGTGCCCCATGGCTGAAACTTTTGTTCTTATCACCGGTGCCTGGCACGGCGGTTGGGCTTGGCGTCCGGTGGCTCAGCACTTGCGCGCCGCCGGTCACCGGGTGCTGACCCCGACGCTGCCGGGCCTGGCCGATGGGGACGATCCGCGCGCTCACACTCTCGCGGACGTCGTCGACTTCGTCGTTGATGTGGTGGAGCGCGCTGATCTGAGCGAGGTGACCTTGGTGGGTCACAGTTGGGGTGGTTACCCGATGACCGGTGCCGCGCACCGGTTGCAGTCGCGGTTGCGCAAGCTCATTTACTGGAGTGCCTTCGTTCCGGCGGAGGGTGTCGGTCTGATCGAGGAGGTGCCGCCGGCGTACGCGGAGATGTTCACCGGGCTGGCCGCCGGGTCGGGCACCAACTCCGTCGCGCTGCCGTTCGAGGTCTGGCAGCATGCCTTCGCCCAGGACGCTGTCGAACCGGTGCAGCGGCTGCTGCATGATCTGCTGGTTCCGCAGCCGTTGCAGTACTTCACCGAGACGGTCCGCCCGATCGATCCCGCGGCCCCGCCGGCTCCGATCGCTTACCTTCTCGGCGCCGAGGACATCGCTCTGCCGCCGGGCGAATTCGGGTGGAATCCCCGGTTTCCGCAGCGGCTGGGTGTCACTGCGGTGGAGACTCCCGGCAGCCATGAGGCGTGCTTCACCCGGTCGGCCGAGCTGGCCGACGCGTTCCTGAAGGCATGAGCAGGCCCCGGAACAACTCGGGAAGGACGACAACGGTCTGAGGGCGCACCCGGGTGCGGGGCGGGCGGCGCAACGGCTGCCGCCGGCCGCCCCCAACCGCGGGCCAACGATTGCCTGCGTAGCCTCAGCGAATGGAATTCCCGAGCGCCGCTGACATCGCC
>DATINJ010000244.1:0-67344 GCA_035474375.1 Kineosporiaceae bacterium
TGGGCGCGGCTGCACGGCTTCCCGATCGGGATCCTCGCCAACGCCCGCGGCGTGCTGTTCAGCCAGGAGGCGCAGAAGGCCACGCAATTCATCCAGCTCGCCAACCAGCTCGACGTGCCGCTGCTGTTCCTGCAGAACACCACGGGGTACATGGTGGGCAAGGAGTACGAGCAGGGCGGGATCATCAAGCACGGCGCGATGATGATCAATGCGGTCTCGAATTCCACTGTCCCGCATCTCACCGTCGTGATGGGCGCATCCTACGGGGCCGGCAACTACGGGATGTGCGGACGCGCCTACGGGCCCCGGTTCCTCTTCGCCTGGCCGGGCGCGAAGTCGGCGGTGATGGGCCCGGCGCAGCTGGCCGGCGTCATCTCGATCATCGCCCGGGAGGCAGCGACGGCTCGCGGCCAGGCTTACGACGAGGCGGGCGACGCCGCGATGCGGGCCGCGATCGAGGAGCAGATCGAGCGCGAGTCGCTGGCCATGTTCATGTCCGGTCGGCTCTACGACGACGGCGTGATCGACCCCCGCGACACCCGCGCGGTGCTCGGTCTGGCGCTGTCCGCGGTGCACTCGGCTCCGGTGCGAGGCACCACGGCGTGGGGGGTGTTCCGGCCGTGATCACCTCCTTGCTGGTGGCCAACCGGGGCGAGATCGCCCGCCGGGTGTTCCGCACCGCCCGCGACCTCGGCATCGCGACCGTCGCCGTGCACTCCGACGCCGACGCGGACGCACCGCACGTCGATGAGGCCGACGCCGCGGTCCGACTGCCGGGCACCACCCCGGCGGACACCTACCTGCGCGCGGATCTGCTGGTGGCGGCGGCCGTGCAGGCCGGTGCCGACGCGGTGCATCCGGGCTACGGGTTCCTGTCCGAGAACGCCGGCTTCGCGCAGGCGGTCCTGGACGCGGGCCTGATCTGGGTGGGTCCGCCGCCGGCGGCGATCGCCGCGATGGGCGACAAGGTGGCCGCGAAACAGCTGATGGCCGCCGCCGGGGTGCCGGTTCTGCCGGAGCTCGACCCGGCCTCGATCACCGAAGCCGACCTGCCCATCATCATCAAGGCCACCGCAGGCGGGGGCGGGCGCGGGATGCGCGTCGTGCACGCGCTCGCGGACCTGCCCGGTGAGCTGGCCACCGCCCGCTCGGAGGCCCGGTCAGCCTTCGGTGACGACACCGTGTTCTGCGAGCCCTACCTCGCGGTCGGACGGCACGTCGAGGTCCAGGTGCTGGCCGATGCGCACGGCACGGTGTGGGCCGTCGGCGAGCGCGAATGCTCGATCCAGCGGCGGCACCAGAAAGTGCTGGAGGAGGCGCCGTCCCCGCTGGTAGAGCGGGTGCCGGGGATGCGGGAGCGGCTGTTCGACGCCGCGGTGGCCGCCACCACCGCGATCGGCTACCTCGGTGCCGGCACGGTGGAGTTCCTCGCCGACGCGGACGGCGGGTTCTTCTTCCTGGAGACCAACACCCGCCTGCAGGTGGAGCACCCGGTCACCGAGTGCGTCAGCGGGCTGGACCTGGTGCGGTGGCAGTTGCGGATCGCCGAGGGCGAGGCCCTGCCGCTGGAACCGCCGCGCTCGGTCGGCCACGCGATCGAGGTGCGCCTCTACGCGGAGGATCCGGCGGCCGGTTGGCAGCCCCAGAGCGGCACCCTGCATCGCCTGCACGTGCCCGGGGTGGCCGCCGAGTTCGCGGTGCCGCCGACGTCCGGGCTGCGACTCGATTCGGGGGTGCGGGACGGGTCGCAGATCGGCATCCACTACGACCCGATGCTGGCCAAGGTGATCAGCTGGGCACCGACCCGGGCCGAGGCCGCCCGGGCACTGTCCGGTGCGCTCGCCCGGGCCACCGTGCACGGCCTGATCACCAACCGCGATCTGCTGGTGCGAGTACTGCGGCACCCGGCGTTCCTGGCCGGCGATACCGACACGTCCTTCCTGGACCGGTACGACGTAACCGAACCCTTGGCGGACAAGGAAACTCGACGTCTCAGTGGGCTGGCCGCCGCCCTCGCCCAGGCTGCCGAGAACCGCCGGGCGGCGCCGGTGCTCGGTTCCTTGCCCTCGGGCTGGCGCAACGTCGTCTCCGCACCGCAGCGGGTGACCTACCTGGGCGCCGAGGGTGAACTGGCCGTGACCTACCGGCTCGGGCGCACCGGGCTGGTGGCTGACGGGTACCCGGGGGTGGCATTGGTCTCGGCAACGCCCGACCGCGTGCTCCTCGACGTCGCGGGCGTGCGCCGCGCGTTCACCGTGGCCCGCTACGGGCCCGACGTCCAGGTGGACTCCGCGCTCGGCGCGGTCCGGCTGCGCGCCCTGGACCGTTTCCCCGACCCTACTGCCGAGACCGTGCCCGGCTCGCTGCTCGCGCCGATGCCCGGCACTGTCGTCCGACTCGGCGCCGGCCCAGGTGACGCGGTACGCGCCGGGCAACCGCTGCTGTGGCTTGAGGCGATGAAAATGGAACACCGGATCGAGTCGCCGGCGGCCGGGGTGCTCACCGAACTGCGCGTCCAGGTAGGCGACGCGGTCGACACCGGCGCCCTGCTCGCCGTCGTATCGAGCGACCCCCCGTCGAACGAGGAGACACCGTGAACTTCACCGAGACCGAAGAGCAACGCGACTTGCGGGCCGCCGTCGCCGCGCTCGGAGCGCGCTACGGCCACGCGTACGCCCTCGAACGGGCGCGCCGTCACGAACCGCTGCGCGAGCTGTGGCAGGAGGCGGGGAAGCTGGGGTTCATCGGCGTCGGCTTGCCCGAGGAGCACGGCGGTGGTGGCGGTGGCCTCTACGAGCTGTCGATCGTGCAGGAGGAACTGTCGGCGGCCGGCAGCGGCCTGCTGATGCTGGTGGTGTCACCGGCGATCTGCGGCACGATCATCGCGCGCTTCGGCACCGCGGACCAAAAAGCGCACTGGTTGCCCGGAATCGCGGACGGCTCGAAGATCATGGCGTTCGGGATCACCGAGCCGGACGCCGGTTCCAACTCCCACCGGATCACCACGACGGCCCGGCGCGACGGCACCGACTGGGTACTGACCGGACGCAAGATCTACATCTCCGGCGTCGATCAGGCCGGTCACGTGCTGATTGTCAGCCGGATGGAAGACGTCAGTACCGGCACGCTCAAACCCGCGCTGTTCGCCGTCCCGACCGACGCGCCAGGCTTCGACTTCCGGCCGATCGAGATGGACATCATCATGCCGGACCGGCAATTCATGGTGTTTTTGGACGACGTCCGGCTGCCCGCGGAGGCGCTGATCGGTGCCGAGGACGCCGCACTGAGCCAGTTGTTCGCCGGTCTCAACCCGGAGCGGGTGATGGCGTCGGCGATGTCGGTCGGCAGCGCGCGCTACGCGCTCGACAAGGCGGTGGCCTACGCGAACGAACGCCAGGTGTTCCGCACCCCGATCGGTGCCCACCAAGGCATCTCGCACCCGCTGGCGCAGATCAAGATCGAGCTGGAGCTGGCGAAACTGATGATGCAGAAGGCCGCCGCGCTCTACGACACCGGCGACGACATGGGCGCCGCGGAAGCCGCGAACATGGCCAAGTACGCGGCGGCGGAGGCGGGCGTGCGGGCCATCGACCAAGCAGTGCAGACTCACGGCGGTAACGGCCTCGCGGCGGAGTACGGCCTCGCGGCCATGCTCACGGCGTCCCGGGTCGGCCGGATCGCGCCGGTGAGTCGCGAAATGGTGCTCAACTTCGTGGCCCAGTTCAGCCTCGGCCTACCGAAGTCGTACTGATGGCACTCGTCACGCAGGTGGTCGAGGCCGCCGTCAGCACGCTCACCCTCGACTCGCCGGCCAACCGGAACGCGCTTTCTCGACAGCTCCTCGAGGAATTGTCCGAGGGCCTCGACGCGGCCGCGGCCGATGACGGCGTCCGCGCCGTCGTCCTCAGCCACACTGGACGTACCTTCTGCGCCGGTGCCGACCTGCGCGAGAGCGCCGCGACCGGCGACACCGAGCGGGGCACCGCGCGCTTCGTTGCCCTGCTGCGGCAAATCGTCGACCTGCCGAAGCCCGTGCTGGCGCGGGTGAACGGGCACGTGCGGGCCGGTGGCCTGGGCCTGCTCGGCGCGTGCGATCTGGTAGTCGCCGGGCCGCAGTCGTCCTTCGCGTTCACCGAGGTCCGCCTGGGGCTGGCCCCCGCGATCATCGCGCTGGTCACCCAGTCGCGGATGCCGGAGCGACTGGCCGCCCGCTACCTGCTGACCGGGGAGACTTTCGACGCCACGACCGCCGAGCGAGCCGGTCTGGTCACGGTGGCGGCGGCCGACGTGGACGTGGCGCTCGCCGTCCTGCTCGATGCCCTGCGCCTGGCCTCGCCGCAGGGCCTGGCCGCGACGAAGCCGCTGACCACCGCGCGGGTGCGGGCCGCGCTCGAGGCTGACGGCGAAGCGGCACAGCGACTCTCGGCGCAGCTGTTCGGCACGGCCGAAGCCCGCGAAGGCATCGCGGCGTGGGCGCAGAAGCGGCCGCCGAGCTGGTTCGTGGCGAGCCCGTGAGCTCCTCGTCGGTGCGCGGGCCGCAGCAGGAGCGCAGCCGGGCAACGCGACAGCAATTGCTCGACGCGGCGGTCAACTGCCTCGTCGAACTGGGCTGGGCGGGTAGCACGGTGACCGTCGTCGCGGAGCGGGCCGGGGTGTCGCGCGGCGCGGCGCAGCACCACTTCCCCACCCGCGAGGCACTGGTGACGGCTGCGGTGGAGCACGTGACGCGGGTCCGGACCGCGGACATCCAGCGCGAGCTCGACGCGTTGCCGGCCGGCCCGATGCGCACCGAGGTCGTGGTCGAGCTGATCGTCAGCTGGTTCACCGGCGCGCCGTTCCGGGCAGCGCTGGAAGTGTGGGTCGCCGCGTCGTCGGACCCGCAGCTGCGCGAGCTCGTCGTACCGCTGGAGGCGCGCACCGGCCGGCAGGTGCACCGGGCGGCGGTGCACCTGCTCGGTGCCGACGAGTCCGTGCCGGGCGTGCGGGAGATGATCCAGGCGACGCTCGACCTGGCCCGTGGGCTCGGACTGGCCAACCTGCTCACCGACGACAGTCACCGCCGGGCCCGGATCGTGCACCAGTGGGCCGCGGTGCTCGACGCCACCCTCGCCTCGAGTGACAGCTGAGCCCGCATTTCCCACGCCCGGCCCATCGAGATCGCCAGCTATGCCCGCTGCCGCGCCCTGGGACGGACTGAATCCGGGCGCACCCGGCGATCTTGGCCACCGGCCCAAGGGGTCGAAGTCGTCGTCCGCGCGTCGACAACGCCAGCCACCTCGGATCGATTACATTGCGTAGCGTCTATTGACTCCTTGGAGTCATCGGTTGTGGTTCGTCTCGAAGGAGCAGGTCGCCCGATGCCGCTGTCCGCGCTGGAAAGCGCGCTGCAGGCGTGGCTGCGCGAGCAGTTGCCCCTGGCTGCCGACGTCGGCGACATCTCCTTCGACAGCCCCGATGCCAGCTGGGGCACCTCCCTCACCCGGCCGACGGTGAACCTCTTCCTGTTCGACATCGCCCGAGCCGCTCAGCAGTCGGTCCCGATGCCACCGCGGCGCGATCAGGGCGGGTTGCTGGTGCAGGAGCGACCGGCACCCTGCGTCGCCTTCTCCTACCTCTTGAGTACGTGGGGCGGGGGCGTCCGGGAGGAACACCGATTGCTCGGCGACGCGGTACGGGCCGTGCTTCGCACCCCGACGCTGAACCCCGGCCCGGAGAACCACGAGCTGGTGGGTCCGGTGCTGCTGAGCATGTCCGAGACGAACGACGTGCGGGCGCGGGAGCTCTGGCAAGGCCTCGGAGGTCGGCTGCGCGCCGGGCTGGTGCTGGTCGCGATGACCGCCGTCCCGCTCGGTCGAGCAACGCCGCTGGCCACGCCCGTGGAGACAGTCCTGGTCGAGGTCACCCCGACGGACCGAGCGAGCACGAGAACCGCCGAGAAGCCGGCTGAGAACCCGGTCACTGCCGAAGGCCCGGTGATGGCCGAGAACCCGGTGATTGCCGAAGGCCCGGTGATTGTCGAGGGCTCGGTGCTGGAGAACGACGCGCCCCGCCGGTACGTCTGGTTCGGTCCCCGCCAGCCGCGGCGACGAGGTCGGCCCTGATGGACGTGTCTGCCGTGACCGGCCAGGTCACGCTGCTGCCGGAGAGTTCCGGGGAGGTCCTGGTCGACGTCGTCAACACCGAGGGCGTGATCGATGCCCTGGACGTCGACCTGGGCGGGATTCCGGGCGCCTCGGTGCGGATCGACTCTGCCACCCCGACCCTGTTCCCGGGCGAGCGCCGGCGGCTCACCCTGCGCGTCGAGTTGCCCTCGCAGGTGCCCGCGGGTCGGCATCGCGCCGAACTGGTGGTCCTCGGGGTGGCGACCGGCCTGCGCCGATCGGTTGACCTTGATGTCGACGTGCCACCGCAACCGGCGCTGGCCGCCGGGGCGCATCCGGCGGTCCGGCGGGCCTGGCATCGAGTCGACTTCCCGGTGACCGTGGCCAATCGCGGCAACACACCGCTGCACGTGCTGGTGCGGGATCTCGACGTCCCGGACACCGTGACGGTCGAGTTCGAGCCGGCCGAGTTCGACGTCGCAGCCTGGAGTTCCGGCGTTTGCCGGGCCCGGGTGACCGGCCCGCGACGACTGACCGGCGGGGACCAGGACCACGTGGTCGATCTGTCAGTCACCGCCCGATCGACCACCCCGGGCCGGCCCTTGCTGGAGAGCGAGATCAGCCAGGACACCCGGGTCACGTTCCGGCAGCGACCCGCGCTGAGCCCCGGCGTCCTGTTGGCCGGCGCGCTGGTCACGATCGCCGTCCTCTGGCTGATCGGAGGGTTCTTCGGGTTGCGGATGTTCGTCCGGCTGGTCGATCCGGGAACCGAGCCCGCGGCGTCCTTCTTTCCCAGTGCCACGGCTCCGGCGTACCCGGACGCGGCAATCACCGTGTCCGGGCGGATGGTGTCCGCAGTAGACGGATCTCCGGTCGCGGCGGTCACCGTGCTCGCCTGCAGCCGGGAGACCGAGCCGACCACGCAGGCCACGCAGGCCGCGCCCACCCCACCGACCGCTCCCACCAGATCGGCCGCCTGCACCGAGAAGACCGCCACCGCCAGCACGGTCAGCGACGGGAGCGGGCACTTCTGGTTGCCCAACCTGTTTCCCGGCCCGTACCAGTTGACGCTCACCGGCAAGGGCCTGAAGGCCAGGACCGCGCCGGTGCGCTGGTTCGAGGCGTCGTGCTCGCTGAATGAGTCCATCTCAGCACCGCACGGCGTCCTCACCGTCGCGGTCGTCTATCCCCTGGTCACGGGTGCCGTCGGTCCGGTGACGGTGACGGTTCACCAGGCCACCGCGTCACCGTCGGAGGCCGCCGACCCGAGTCCGAGTGCGTCCCCGGCACCGTCGGCCTCCGGTAGCGCTTCACCGGTCATGATCGCCTCGGCTCCGCCCTGCGCCGAGGCGGCCACCGGTCCCGCTCCGGCGACGAACGGCGCGAGCGCCTCACCGGCCGCGGTCGAGAGTGCGTGGCCGACCGTGGTGACCGCGGCGGACGGCACCGAGGAGCGGACGGCAATCGTGGTGCTGAAGAAGCTTCCGGCGCCGGCCCGGTACGACCTGACGATTGACGCCGGGGCCGGTCTGACCTTGACCGTGCACGAGGTGCACCTGAACGCGGACCAGAAACACCCAGTGATCAACGTGACGCTGCATCCGTCGGCGAGTGCGAGCCCGAGCACGCCATGATCATCGAAGTTCAGCCGACCACCGTGCGGCATCAGGCAGGCGTGCCGATCCTGCTCAACGTTCACATCGAGAACGTGCGCAACGTCATCGCCGGGGTCTGTGTGCTGGTTCTGGGAGCCGATCCGGAGTGGGTCGACGTCACCGAGCCGGTGCTGTCGCTGTTTCCCGGCGAGGCCCGCACTATTGAGGTGAATCTGCTTCTACCGGAATATATTACGTCCGGACACCGGCAGGTCACCGTGCAGGTCACGGAGACCAACGAGCCGCGGGAGAGCGTTCTGGTTCCGGTCACCGTCGAGGTGCCCGAACGCGAGCGACTGCTGCTCAACCTGAAGCCGCCACTGGTGCAGGGCGGCAGCCGGGCCGGGTTCTCGCTGCGGGCGGAGAACCGGGGAAACACCGTCATCGACCGGCCAATGCAGGGCCGGGACGACGAGGCCCGGCTGCGTTTCTCGTTCGTCCCGGAGAGACTGGAACTCGCACCGGGCGAACGGTCCCGGATCGCGGTCAAAGTCGAGTCTCGGCGTCCATTCTGGGGAATCCCAACCCCGCGAATGCTCGCCGTCCATGCGGATTCCCGGACGCCGACCGAGCGGGAGGGGGGTGCCCCGCTGCCCGGATCCGGCGCCCACGCCGCGTTCCTGCAGCGACCCCGGCTGACCCGGGCCGCCCTGTCGCTGGCAGCGCTGCCGATCGTGCTGCTCGTCGTGGTGGGCACCGCCGTGCTGGTCATCGGTTCGGTCCTGAAGCATGACGAGACGGCACTGGCCAACAAGGAATCCAGGTTGGTCGCGGTCAGCGATCCCGATTCGAAATCCCCGCCGACAGCAGCCTGTCCGTGCTCGGTGGCTGGACTGGTGGTGGTGGCGGCGGGCAGCGTGAAGCCGGCCAAGGGAACCGAAGTGTCGCTCTACCACCCGTTCGACCCGCTGACCCCGGTGCGGACGATGACCACCGGAGTCAACGGCGACTGGCAGATGGACGACGCGATCGCCGGGGACTATCTCGTCCGGGTGACTGCCCGGCACCGGATCCCGACCTGGTATCCGGAGGCGGTGGACGCCGCACACGCCACCAAGATCACGATCACCGGCGGGGTAACCCATCTGCGACCGATGGTGATCGGCATCGCTCTGGGCTCGATCACCATCGCGTTGGACGTGGACGACCCGTCGGACGTTCAAGTGACGGTTCAACTCGCGCCCGGCTCCGCCGTTCCCGGGGCGATCTTGGCCACTGCCGTCCAGACCGATATCCCGAACGTTTTCCAGGCCGAGAACCTTCCTACTCCAGGCCGTTTCGTCATCGTCGCAGAGAAGGATGGATACCTGATGGCCAGCATGCCGGTCGACCTGGCCCTCGGCCAGCAGCGGGACGTCGACACTCTGAGCCTGCTCCCGCGCCCGATCTCGGCGACCCCGACGCCGACCGTGACCGAGTCCGAGCCCGCCGGCACGCCACCGCCCAGCACCATGACCTCCTCCCCCACGCCGAAGCCGGCAACCTCGGCATCACCAAAACCCAAGCCCACATCGTCCCCGACCACCGATCCGACGACGGCGCCGCCGTCCACCCCGGCGTCCGTCCCGACAACCAGCGGCCCGGTGAGCACCCGATGAGCGCGACTGCCGATCTTTCCACCGACGCCGGCGACACCTCCGCGCACGTGCTGTGGCCCGCGGATCCGCAGGAGGAGCCGGCCGGCCAGCTGCGGATCGATCTGGACGACGGGCACACCTGGTCCGGGTGCCCGGTGACGGTCGAGGCCCGGGTGACGATCTCCGGGCCGGACGACGTGCAGGCGGTGTTCCGGGTCCAGGGCCTGGAAGCGACCTGGTGCCCGCCGCCACAGGTGGTGAGCGTGTCCCCGACCGCGCCGACCCGGCTGTTCGTGGAACTGCGCCCTGCCGCGGGCACCCCGCCGGGACGCTACCTCTGGTCGCTGACCGCAGAGGTGGCGGGCCGGCCGATGCTGGCGACAACAGCCCAGTTACACGTGGCCCGGCCGAAACCGGCCGCACCACCGCCGCCACCGCGCTCCCGACGGCGGCCGATCATGGTGCTGGTCGTGCTCGTGACCGTGCTGCTCGCAACGCTGGCGGCGCTGACCATCTGGGCACCGTCGCGGGTGTTCTGGGGGCGCGACACCACCGCACCGAAACCCGCGCCCACGCCTAGCCAGGTCACTCCCACGGCCCGGCCGAGTACGGAGCATCCAGCCCTGACCGAAATGGTGCTGGTGAAGGGCACGGTGTCGGCAGAGCAGGGAAAGGACCCGGTGCTGATCACTGCGGTCCGGCTGAACCTCAACGATCTCACCGGGACCAAGCCGCGGCCGACGAGTCCGAGTGCGAGTGCGAGTCCCGAGGCGCCGGGCATCGAGAAGCACGTGCACGGCAAACACTGGTCGCTGTCCCTGCCTCCAGGCCTGTACGGGCTGACTTTCAGCAAACCCGGGCACGTGTCGGAATCGATCGTGGTCGCCACCGCCGTGTCCGGCACCGTGCCCCGACCGCACGTCCGCCTGGACCAGATCGCCCCCAACCCAACTGCGGGTTGAGCCCCGGCCGGCAACGCGGCTAGCACGGCCGCCGAGGGACGCGGCCACCGCTCGAGGATCTTGGTTGTGTGGACCGATGCGGCGACTGGATAGGTTGACGCCATTGGTTCGCTGGGTCGGGAGGTGCGTTGAGGTGACCCGCCCGACCGCCCGCGTGCTGGCACTCTTGGAGTTGTTGCAGAGTGGCGGCCAGCGGACGGTCGGAAGTCTGGCTGAGCGGCTCGGCGTGGACGAGCGGACGGTGCGCCGGTACGTGGAACACCTGGCGGATCTCGGCATCCCGATCGAGACGCGGCGCGGCCGTCATGGCGGGTATCGGCTGGCGCCGACGTACAAGTTGCCGCCGCTGATGCTCACCGACGATGAAGCGGTTGCGGTACTGCTCGGTCTGGAGGCCGGGCGTCGGGCGGGACTGCTGACCGGGCAGACAGCCGGCGCCGACAGCGCGTTGGCGAAGATCCGGCGGGTGCTGCCGGTGGGATTGACCGACCGATTGGCCAGTCTGTTGGCGACCGCGCGATACACGGCAGTGCCGCGGAGCGGTGTGGCAGCAGAGGTGGCGGTGCTGTTGACGCTCGCCGATGCAGCGATGCGGCGAAACACGGTCAGCATGGAATACACCTCGTGGGACGGCCGGGCCGGCCGGCGAACGGTGGATGGCTACGGACTGGTATTCCACAACGGCCGCTGGTACCTGACCGGGTTCGATCATCAGCGAACCGCGGTCCGCACCTTCCGGTTGGACCGCATCGCCGAGGCCGAGGCGACTGCGGACAGGTATGAGATGCCCGCCGATTTCGATCCGGCGGCCCGGGTGCTGTCCGGCATCGCGGCAGTGACGTGGGCGAACGAGGTGGTGGTGCTGCTGCACACCACGTTGGCGGAGGCGCAGCGTCAGGTCCCGCTCGCTCTCGGCCAGCTCACCGAGGTTCCTGGCGGGGTTCGGTTGCGGGCGCGGGTCAACCGACTCGACGGGATGGCCCGAACGCTTGCCGGATTCGGGTGGGACTTCACCGTCGAGCAGCCACCGGCGCTGCGCACTGAGGTCCGTGATCTGGCCGATCGGCTGCGCACGTCCGCGGAACGCGAGACCTCTTTAGCCGCTCCGGGAGGGCAAGATTAATTGCCTCAGAATACCGGGCGGATTCTGTCCGGTATTTGTTCTAGCGTTGTCCGCATGACCACTTACGTACTGATCCCTGGTTTCTGGCTCGGCGGATGGGCCTGGGAGTCCGTCACGACCGCACTGCGCGCGCACGGCCATGACGTGTACCCGGTGGACCTCACCGGGATGGGAGAGCGAGCCCACCTGGCCACCGCACAAGTCAACCTCGATACCCACGTCACCGACGTGCTGACCCTGCTCCGCGACGAGGATCTGCACGATGTGGTCCTGGTCGGGCACAGCTACGCCGGAGCAGTGGTCATCACCAGCGTCGCCGATCAAGCGGCGGACCGCATCGCCACCCTGGCATTCGTCGATACCGGACCGCTGCCCGACGGGATGTCCCAGTCAGAGTTCGCCGAACCCGACGAGCAGCAGCGCAACGCCGACCTGGTCGCCACCTACGGTGATGGGTGGAAGCTTCCGCCGCCGCCCTGGGCGGACCTCGCCGCGGGCGTGCCGGATCTCGGCCCGGGTTCGCTGACCGCGCTGACCGAACGCTCCGCCCCGCAGCCATGGGCCACCGCCACCCAACCAGTGCGCCTCACCGGTGCCTGGGAGAAGCTGCCACGTCTGGGCATCCTCAGCAGTTTCAGCGAAGAGCAGGCCCGTGCCATGGCTGGTGTTGCACCGGCTTTCCGACACATGGACGGTGAGCAGTGGACGTACGTCGAACTGCCCACCTGGCATTGGCCGATGTTCACCCGCCCTACCGAGCTCGCCAACATCCTGCACCAGGCAGGCTGACGAGCTAACCGACGGCTCGCAGCACTGCCCGCGAATCACCGACAGTGCAGGCAACCGTTACAGCAGGGCGGCAGCGGCGCCCAGCGCAGCCAGGACCACGAGAATGGCCACGATCAGCGCGACCACCGGCCAGATCCGCGGCTCCACCCACTCCGACTCAGGGTTGCGCTGGATCGGGTCGGGCTCAGGTTTCGGCTCGGGGGTGCGGGCCGGGGTCTGCAGCGTCGACCCGCATCGCCAGCAGTCGGCGTCGTCGAGCCGGTTGTGTTCGGCGCAGACTCGGCAGCTGCGGAACGGCTGCCCGGCCCGCCCGGCCGTGCCCGGTAGCCGCCGCACCGACCGGGACAGGCCCGATTCGGCGGGGGCGGGTTCGGTAACGTGCCGAGCTCGCTGCTTCGGGATACCGGGACCGACCTGCTCGACCACAGCGCCCTCGACCAGCAGGTGGACGGCGACCTGCACCGGCACCTCGGTACGGATCAGGTCCAGCACGTCGCTCGCCGCCACCTGATCGAGGCTGGGCAGTTCGACCTGGACCCAGGCCGGATCGCCGGTCGGGCTCTGACCGGCCGGATAGACCCCGCCGCCGTCGATCACCCGGACCGGCCGACCGCCGCACAGTTCCTGAAGCATCAGTTCCAGGCTGGGTCGGGTGCCACGGCCGGCCAGGGCCCGAGCCTGGGCCTGGATCCAGGCCCGTTCCCGAGTGCCACCCGGAGCCTGCGCGGCTTCCCCGGGATTCGGGTACGCGTCGATCCAACTGCCCAGCCAGCGCACGAACGGGTCCGGGGTGACGGTCAGATCGGTGGCCGCATCGATCGTGTCGACGGCGTCGACCAAGGTGTCGGCGACGTCCTCGAAGATCGACGTGAAGCGGACCAGGAAGTCGTCCTCAAGCATTCCGACCGGCAACTGGCCGACCAGCCAGTTCGGACTCCCCGCGCCGGCCTGCCGGCTCACCGGGTCACCAGGGTGGGGGCGGCCGACAGGAACAGGCTGTCCGGTTGCAGCGCAAGCACTTCCCGACCTTCGCCGATCCGCTCGCCCAGGCGCAGGTCGTACTCGTACAGCTGGACCTCCTCCACCGCCGCTACCCCGTCGAGGCCTTCCAGCAGGTGCGCCACGGCGGCACCGGTCAGGTCACGGTCAAAGGGCCAGCCCGTACCCTGCGGGCCACCGTCCAGCGGGTCGAGCCAGGCGGTGACGGCGATCTCCGCCGCCTGACGCACCACCGCGACGTTCCGGCCCGCGTCGGTACGGATCACCGCCGCAACCGAAACCCCTTGAAAGTACGGCGTGCTCTGCTCGACCCGGGTACCGACGACGCGGCGCGGCTCCAGCACGGCGGTGACGATGTCGACCAGGTCGGCATCGAGCGCCAGGTCGTCGAGATCGCGCCGGCCCCGCAGCGGCGGAAGCCGGGGAACGATCAGCATCCGCACCGGCAGGCCGGGCGCGTCCGGCGGCACGCAACGAGCCCGGGCGATCCGCGGGCTGCTCTCCAAGGTGAGCCGCTCGTAGTCGGCAGCGGTCACCGCCCGCCGCCCGGTCCGCAGGCTCTGCGGACCTCTGATCTTGACTTCCTCGAGGGTCTCCGGGGCGGAACCGCCGGTCGCCGGCAACCGGTTCGTCACCGTTGCCACGTACGGCAGCGGGCTGCGCAGGGCAACCAGGGTGCGAGCGCCGACATTGCCGGCCGCCCCGCCACCGACCCGGTACGCCGTCACCGAGATCTGGGCGCCTTCGGGCGGGACCGCGCCGTAGCGGCGGACCTGCCCATCGGCCTGGCGGATCGCCGGGCCGAACCGGATCTCGCCGGTGGTGGAAACCCACACGACATGCCGATCGTCCGGGCCGCTGGCGGCGAAGTCCTCGACCTCAGTCCAGGAGTGGACGCCGTCCGTGCCGGTGACCACGACGTGCTCGCCGGGCCGACGCGCCGGAGTCGGCCAGCGCGCGGTGCGGAACGTTTGTCCCGGCTGCCCGTCGCTGCGGCCGATGACCTCGCCGGGCAACCGCTCAGCGTGTTCAGCCGCCACGGTTCCGCCCACCACGTCGACCGTCAACGCGGTCAGGTGCGGCGCACGGCGATACTCCGGCCACCCCGGCTCGGGTTCGCGCAACACCGCCTGGACCCAGTAGGCCCGCTGGCCGGCGAAGGTGCCGGAGCCGTGGGTGCGCGGCATCAGCAGCACGACCTCGCCGTCCCGGTTCAACCCACCGCTGGTGTCTCGGTGCACGGTCAGCGGATGCCACTCCTGGCCGGTCCAGGCCCGCCAGGTGAGCGGCGGATTGCTGGGATCGATCCCGATCCCCTCGGCTTTGGCCGCCACCGTCAGCCGCACCGCGGCTCCGGCCAGGGAATCCTCGAAGCCGAGGTTCAGGGCATCACCAGGCGTGGCCGGCTCGGACCGGAAGCACGGCTGCGGGATCCCCGAGCGCAGGGCCTCGGTGAGGTCGCAGGCATTGTCCGGGTCACCGGCCACCGTGGTGAACAGGTGCGTCAGCCGGGGTGGCGTCATCGTCAGGTCGTCGATGGTGGTGAAGACGACGGCCGGTCCGGAGCCACCGGCCGTGGCGACCTGGCTACCGACCGGCACCCGGACCTGGTGCGCGAGCGCCTCCGACAGCCAGAACGTCAGGTCGCACCCGGCGACCCCGGGCGGGAACGGCTCGATCCCGACCAGGTTGAGGAAGTGCAGGTAGAGCCGGTCGGGTACCTGGTTGAGCCGGAAGATCAACTGCTCGCTCATCCAGGCGAACAGCTCGATCAGCGCCACCCCGGGATCGTTGAGGTTGTGGTTGGTCCACTCCGGGCAATGCCGCGGGATGGCCCGTTTGGCCTGGTCGACGAAGTCCTGGAAGCTGCGGTCGTCCAGTGTCGGTGCGGGCAGTGGCATCAGTCGGCTTCCTGCGGGATGACGTAGAACGGGTGCACGAGGTTGCGCCGGTCGTTGGTGGCTCGGATCCGGTAGTCGATCGAGATCCGCACCAGACCCGAGACGTCGAGATCCTCCTGGACATTGACCGCCTCGACGTCAATCCGCGGTTCCCACTTGGTGAGCGCGTCCCGGACCGCCTGGGTCATCCGGCCGAGGGTGTTGGCGTTCACCGGTTCGAAGACGAGTTCGTGGATGCGGCAACCGAATTCCGGGCGCATCACGCGTTCACCCGGAGCGGTGATGAGCACCATCCGCAGGGAGGAATCGAGCTCGTCCGGTCCGTTGGTCAACCGGATCGACCCGCTGTGGTCGACCTGCATCGGCCAGGCCAGACCGCGGCCGACGAAATCGACCGCCTCCTTCACCGGCGCGATCACCGAGGCCGGGGCGCTGTCCCCGGGCACCGGGGCCGGCGGGCGCCGCTGCCCAGGCAGGGACCGCACCGCACCATCCGCGGCGACGTCAACTGGGGGCATCTGGGTTCGACCGGTCACCGTCTCTTTCTCGTCCTCCGCCGGAGCATCTTGAGCGAGAGCGACCGGCAATAGGGATCTCTACCCACCGTCAGTTGATGGCGACGGTGGCGCCCTTGATGGTGGCCGTGGCATCCGCGGTGACCGCGACCGTGCCCCCCTTGACCGTGGTGCTGGTGGTTCCCTGCAACGCGAGCGTGGTGTCGGCCTTGACGCTGACCGACGGGGCGGCGATCTCGGCCGCACTCGTCCCGGTCACCGTGACCTTGACCCCCTTGATGGTGACGTTGCCCTGAGCATCCAGCACGATCGAGGCTGAACCAGCTTGAAGCTTCAGCGGCGTCCCCGACTGAGCCTCCAGCAGTACCTGGTCACCGGTGATCAGAATCTGGTGTCCCTCAGCGTGTTTCAGGCTCAGCCCGGCAGTGCTACTGCTACTGGCATCGGTCAGCACGATCTGGTGCCCGTCAGCGGTGGTCAGCCCGGCGGACAGGTCCTGATCGCGGCCTGCGGTGCCGGTCGGCGGGGCGTCCTGCCCGTTGTGCACCGCCCCGAGGACGATGGGGCGCTGCAGGTCACCCTCTTCGAACCCGACGACCACCTCGTCGTTCACCCGGTGCGGCACCACGAAGCCACGGTTGGGGCCGGCGGCTGGCAGCAAGGTACGGGCCCAGCCGGTCTGGATGTCGCTACCGAGGGTGGGCAGCTTGACCTTGACTCGGCCCCACCCCTGCGGATCGCTGATGTCGGTGATCAGGCCGGGCAGGAGTAGCCCGAGACCACCTGCGGCAGGCGTTGATTCCGCACCGAATACGGTCGCACCGTGACCGGCGCCCTCCGACGGCACCGGGCCGGGCCGGCCGGCCGGGTCCCGGGCACCAGCCGTGATCCAGGTGACCACGCGCTCCCCCCACTCGTGCCGGACGGCCGTGACCGGATGGTTGCCGGACAGCGGGCCGGCCCCCACCAGGACCAGGTCGTCCCGTGGATTCAGCCCCGGGAGCAGACCGAAAGCCGCAGCAACCAGCCGAGTTCCGGCCCGGGCGGCGCGCTGCCCGAGGGCCCCGGCCTGCGCGGTGACGTCTGCTGCGTCGACCGACGAAGCGGCCCGAATCTCGTAGCGGCGAGCGGTATCGGCCCGACCGAAAGCACTCGAACCCTGCAGCAGCGATGGCGCCGCCGAGGACGCGGCGCTCGCGGCGTGCTCGGCGGTCAGTTCCGCTTTCGCCGCCGGGTTCCAGCCGCGCATCGAGACGGTGCCGGTGGTCGTTCCGCCGGTCTCGAAGTCGAGGCTGGCCAGGTCCTCCCCCAGGGTCAGGCTGACCTCCGTCGGCGAGGTCGGTAGCGCGGCAACGTTGAGCGCGCCGCTCGCCGGATCGACCCACCACTCGACGCCGTAGCGATCGCACACCTGCTCCAGCAGATCCAGCGGTGACAAGGCAACCAGCACGGCGTCCCGCTGGCCGGCGGGCAGGCCGGCAATCGTCACCGACCCCGTCAGGTAGCTGGACAGCACCGAGCTGAGCACGTCGGCGAGGTCGGCGTTGGCGGTGCTGACCACCTGCTGGACGGCGCCGAGCCCGTGCCCGGCGTCCTCGGCGAGCAGGGTCACCGCAGTCCGGTGGTCACCGTCGTTCGGGCAGGAGACCCGCAGCCCGGTGACGGCACCGGTGAAGACCGTGCGCGGGGTCCCGGAGTCGAGGAAGGCCACGCTCAACGCGGTGCCCGGAGCGAAGGCCGACGCATTTGCTGCCAGCAAGGCGAAATCGTCGTCAGCAATGACGATTTCGGCCCGCGAAGGACGTCTCAAACCCCGGTCGACGGTAACCGAAAGCAGCTGGGAGGCCAGGGTCCAGGCCAACTGCGTGCCGTTCAGGTGGATCACCGGGGAGCTCATGCTGTCCGCCCCGGGATGGCGATCAGCATGCCCGGTCGCAGCGACAACGGGTCGTCGATGTCGTTGGCCTCGGCGATCAGCCGCCAGGCAGTCGGATCTGCGTAATGTCGGGCGGCAATCCGATCGAGAGTCTCGCCCGGACTGACCCGGTGGACGGCGTGCGGGCGGGGGGTGCCGGACGTGGGGTTCTGCGGGCCGAAAGCGTCGGACTGCTCGTACTGGCGCAGGGTCACCTGAACCCGGGCCCGCAACGGCACCCCGGTGGCCGAGAAGTAGACCAGCCGGACGTCCAGCGCGGCCACCACCGCCCGGAACGAGTGCAGGTCACCCCAGTGGAAAATGACGGTCGGCGGGCGAACGTTCCCAGTGGTCTCGTCGCTGCCGGGCACCGTCGGATCGACGTCCATCAGCGCCACCAGTTGGCCGGTGTACGTGGTGGCGGACTCGCCGGTGGCGGTGGTGTCGAAGAAGATCTCGAAGCTGAGCGTGCCGCCGGTGGCTCCGGCGTACTCCAGCGTGGGCACGTCCCGGCCCGGTCTCGCCCCGGAACGCCACTCGTTGCTGCGGGTCAAGGCGAGTTCGGCCGGGTTGAACAGGCAGGTGATCTGATCCCCGGTCTCTACCTCGAAGTAGGCCTTGGTATCGGAGGAGACGGTCATGATCGCGGCTGCGATGCGACCGGGTTTTGCAAGGGCAGCAGGTCGCGCGGCACGATCATCGATCCGGCAGCCTGAACCTGGGCGAGCCGGTGCACCGGGACCTCGACCCGGATCGCGCCCGCCAGTGTCTGGCCCGGCACCCGGCCGGTGGTGACCGGCTCGGCGTGCGGGAGCGAACTCGGGGTCAGCGCAGCGGCGAACCGAATCGACCGGGCACCCAGGTCTCCTGGCGCGTGGGTGCGGCTGAGCTGACCGATTCGACCAGGACGACGCAAACGGTGGACGACGCCGGCCCCGAGCGGTTGTCCCGTCATGTCGCGGTCCGGGCCCGGAACCCGGTGTGGGTTACCTCGAGTTCCTCGGTCAGGGCGGAGGAGTCGCCGGTGTCGAGGGTCGGGCCGGTCCAGCGCACCGGGAACGCTCCTTCGACCTCGTACGAGCGCAGCCGAGTGCCGGCAACGTCGAGCAACGTGACGGACGCGGTGGAGACCACCAACTTGCCGCCGGCCGCCTCGAACCCGTCACCGGCGGTGCGGCTCACCCAGTCGAGCAGGTTGTCGGACTCGGTCAGCCCGCGACTGAAAACCAGGTTGGGCCAGTGCACCCGGCCCGGGAACCGGTGCACGTAGCCGTTCACCCCACCCTCGGCGTACTCGTCCACGGAAACCGTCAACTGCAGCCCGCCGACCCGCCCGAAGGTACCGATCGACATCCCGTCGACCTCCAGCAGGAAGTGCGCAGCGGTCGGCGGGGTACCACCGAGCGGGGTCGCATCAAGTGCCGGCATCGCGGGCCTCCTGCCGAGAGCGGGCCTCCAGGTTGACCACGGCCCGCACCATCCGCACCCGGTCCAGATGCTCCAGACCGAGCAGGTCGTCCATTGACCAGTGCAGGTGGTACGCCAGGTAGGCAGTCTCCTGCCAGACCGCCTCGGCCGGATAGCTCAGCATCGTCCCCTCGTTCTCTGTGGTCACACTGCGGGGCGGTTCAGGTTCGGCCTCCCGCAGCGGCCACCTCGAGGATGGCGCTACGGCGGGTCGGTGACGTCAGGACACGCCCGGCGCGCGTCCCGAACTCGTCCGTGCCGCCGGAGGGCCCGGCAGGTGTTGGCCCGCCGAGCTCTCCCACAGCAGCCGACCCGCCCGGCTCCAGCGCCGTCCCGGAAGCAGCCGGGACCGCCGGGCCGGTGGCCCCGGGAATCGAGACCACCCCCGGTGGCCCGGCCACTGTCCCGAGCCCCAGGCCACCGGCCTCGGGCACGACGAGATCGGGGCGCAGCTGCCCGGCCGAACTCAGCAGGGCTTCGTACTCCGCTTGGTCGCCAAAGTTGACGACGGAGTAGAAATCCTGCAGAAAGGCCAGGTCAGCCGCGAACAAGCCCTCGATCTCAGTGAGCGTCACGTACTCGATCGCGCCCAGCCGCTGAACCACCCGGGCCAGCACCAACATGGTCAGGCGCGGATCGTCCGGACCCTTGACGAACGGATCACGCAACGGCTCGAGCTCGTCGCGGCCGGTCGCCAACCGCATCGTGCCGTCCCGGTGCACCGTGCCGTCGGGCCCGAGGTAACCGCGAGGAAGAGTGAACGGGTAAACCGTCCTCACTTCACCCGCTCCAGGAAGTCGATCTCCAGCGTGATCGTCTCCTTGATCGGGGTGCCGCTGGAGACGTCGAGCGCATCGAGCGCGATCTTCGAGATCCAGCCGTTGGTGAAGTTGTACCGGCCCAGCTCGGTGCTGTCCGAGCCGTACAGGACGACCGATCCGGTCTTGCGGGCTGCGTCCAGGGCACCCTTCAGCGAGGTCTCCTGGAACCACTTCCAGATCCCGTCGGCGGTCGTGTCGACCACGGCCAGCCGGGTCAGAATCAGCGTGCCGACGTTCTGCTTGGCAGCGAGAGTCCGCGTCCAGACAGCCTTTCCGTCCGCGCTGGTCTGCATCAGGTTGGTCACCTCGACGCCGATGTCGAGGCCGCTCACGCTGGTCAGCATGGTCAGCGGGGTGCCATCGACCTCGAGGTAGAACGCGTTGCCGATCAGACCGGTATCGGCCACAAGTGCATTAGGCATGACAGGAGTACTCCTTCAGTTGGCGAAAAAGGGAAAGCTGGAGGATCAGGCTGCGGACTGCTTGTGCTGCGCGATCCGGAAGATCACGAACTCGGCCGGCTTCGACGGAGCGAGCCCCACCTCGACGATGAGCTTGCCCGCGTCGATGCTCTCCGGCGGGTTGGTCTCGCCGTCGCACTTGACGTAGAACGCCTGGTCGGGCGTCGTTCCGGCGAGCGCGCCCTCGGTCCACAGCCCGCGCAGGAACGCGTTCAGCGTGCGCTTGACGCCCTCCCAGAGCGGGACGCCGTTCGGCTCGAACACCGCGAACTGGGTGCCGTCCAGGATGGTCTTCTCCACCATGTTGAACAGCCGCCGCACGTTGATGTAGTTCCAGTCGGTGTCGCTGGCAAGGGTCCGGGCGCCCCAGACCCGGATGCCTCGCACCCCGAACGGGCGGATGCAGTTGATCCCGATCGGGTTCAGCAGAGACTGCTCGTTCTGGGTGATCGTCCGCTCGATGTCCAGGACGCCGCGCAGGGTGTCGTTCGCCGGCGCCTTCCAGACCCCACGGGTGGCGTCGGTGCGTGCCCAGAGCCCGGCGATGTGTCCGCTCGGCGGGATCAGGATCTCGCTGTCGCCGCCGGTCCCGATCGGGTTCTCGACCTTGACCCAGGGGTAGTACAACGCGGCGAACGCACTGTCGTACATCGCCGTGTCGCTGCGCCACTCCTTGATCTGCTGCGGGCCCATTCCGGGCGGGGCGTCGAGGATCGCCATCCGGTTGGTGTACTGCTCGCAGTGCGAGATCAGCGAGGTCTGGACGGCCTTCCACAGGCCCAGGTCGACCGTCCCGTCCTCCTTCGTGGCCGCAGTGATCAGGTCGGGAACGATCACGATGGTGACGTCCTCGGCGATGGCCAGGCCACCGATCCCCCGGCGGGTGCTCTCGCTACCGGCGAACGCCCGACCGGACACCGGTACCGGCACCGGGGTGGCCCAGGCCAGGTCGTAGGCGCCGGGACGCAGCAGTTCCAGCTGGCCGGCAAGGTCGGCATCGGCGCTGACCTCGACCTTGACCTTGATCCGGGTGGAGGTGCCGTTGATCGCGGCACCGGCCTCGCCGGGGCCGTCGAGGGTGAGGCCCGGGTAGGACTCCACGATGTCCTTGCCCTCGAAAACGTCGAGGCGGAAGGTTACTGGCGAGTCCTCGCCGGCCGACTCCTCGGACTGCACGCCGATGCTGAGCACCGCGTCCGGCTCGATGGACTCGATGTTCAGCGGGGTGCCCAGGGCGCGGTCGGCCGCGGGCAGGGCAACGGTGGACGGCAGACCGGACGGGCTGGTGTGCGGAACCCGGACGATGTAGGCGATCGATCCGCCGTTCTGGAAGTAGCCGAACACCGACAGCGGCAGCATTGCTCCGGGCACGAATGACCCGTACAGCTGCTCGAACTGGGTCCAGCTGGTGACCAGCCGCGGCGCAAGACCCTCCGGGTCCAGCGGATTGTCCATCGGGTACCGCTCGGTGAACCCAACGAACGCGGCTATCGCCGTGGGGGCAGCGGTCAGCACCTTCTGCGTCGAGACGACTTCCTCAACGTAAACACCGGGCGCCGTGTATGTAGGCATGCGGGAACTCCCTGGGATGCGCGAGCGGGCTCGGCCACGCGGGAACCAGACATTCTCGGCTCGATCCCTGACAACGCAGCCGATTCATGCTTCGGTGCGAGTGGAGGCGGCCTTGAGCCTTCGGTCGCGGCGACGGACCGTAGTCAGCTCGCGGTGGTGAGCATCGCACCCGCCAGCTTGATGCTGATCGACCCGCCGTAGGCACATGAGCAGGTACCGCCCGACCCGAGCACGGCCTTCCCGCCGACCAGGGTCTTGGACACCTGGCTGTTCCACGGACCGACCGGCATCGGCAAGCAGGGCATCGGGGTGAGCACCCCGAGCGCGGCCGCCGTCGCCGCCATCACCATCGGGTTGGCCGGGCTCTGGCACATCCCGAACGGCAAGAGATTCAGGAACGGGATGTTGTCGGCGACCACTGCCACCGGGCGCGCCTCGACCAGCACCTGCGCGACCGGCAGCACGACCATCACCGACGGGGCGGTGCCCATCCCGCACTCCAGGATGGCACCGGTGACTACCGGCTGCGGGCTCATGAGTTCTCGATTCGTTGGTTCTGGCCTCGCACCGAGGCGGTCAGCGCGGGACCGGTCGTCCGCACGAAACAGATTACGGAACGGTCAGATCGGGTCGACGAGGTGACCAGCCGGGCCAGCGGACCGAGCTTCGGCCGCTGCGCGGACGCCGCCGTCCAGGAGGCGACCGACGGGAACAAGTACGTCAAGAAGTACCACGATTCGCGGGGATTCGACCCGAGGTAGTCCCGGAAGTGATCGGCGCAGGCTTCCCGGGCGAACGTTCGCAGAATGTCATGGCCGGGATACTCGCTCGAGGACACCACCGCCGCAGAAGGGCTGGGCGTGCCCAATGCGCCCTTCAGGAGCGGGGATCCGAGCGCGGACGCCTTCGGGACGGCCAACGACGTCGGGATGGCGGACGACTTCGGGACGGCGGACGATGTCGGACTGGCGGACGACGTAGGTCCGGCGGAAGAGGTCGGACTGGCGGACGGCGTCACATCAGCAGACGGCGTGGCGACCGGCGGGTACGGCAGTCGCGCATACACCTCCATGGCATGACCCTCGCGGCACGGCACGACTCGCATTCTGTTCACCGTGACGCCGGGCTTGCCTTCCGGGTCGACGCAGTCCCCCGGGGCCAAACCGGCCACCCATTCCAGCTCACCCTTCTCGCCGGACGAGCAGGCCCCGACGCCGAGCACCACAATCAGGGCAAGCCCGGCTGCCATCGGACGCGACACCAAAGCCCTCCCCCATTAAGCAATTTCGGGCAAGAGCCGCATACTGGCGTGCCCCCCGCCACGCCGCCCGAGCCCGACCGACCTTACCAGCGCACCCTTCCCCATCCCCGCGACGACACCCCTTCCTCACCCAGTCCTCGCCGCCACGACAGCAGAGCGCCGCCGGCGTCGAGTTGAGCGCCGCAGGACTCGGCCGAATTGGCGATCCGTCGCCAAAACGGTCCATCGCGGGCAGTTCCGCCGAGTCCTACGGCGCTGGGCGCGGCGCTAGACCAGGACGTGGCTGGTCAGGGCAGATCCGGGGCGGCCGATGGCCTTCAGTTCGGCGGCCAGCAGGGTGCTGTCTCGGACTTCCGCCAGATACGCGGAGTGGCCGCCGCGCACGCCGAACAGGCGACCCTTGAACACCAGATAGCCGACGGCGGCGACGTTCACCAGGATGGCGATGCCCTTCACCGGGGTGGCATGTTCGGTCAGCTCGAACACCTCGATCGGGATGAACATTGCCGTTGCCACTGCGGCCAGGTACTCCGCCCAGAGCCAGCCGCCCCACAGGCCGACACCCTCCACGATCTGCAGTACCCCGTAGGCTCCGAGCAGCCAGGCAATCGTACGAAACGTGCTGTCGGAGTAACCGAGCAAATGCAGCATCCGGGTCACCGTCGGGGAGCGCTGGAGGTCCCACCCGAGCAACCGGCCGAGCGGTTGGGCGGTCTTCACCAGCTGGCCGAGCCATTCGGCCACCGCGACATGCGAGGTGGCCAGCCGGGCAATACCGACTGCCGCCAGCAGCATCAGTAAGCCCCGGCCGCCGCGCTCAATCGCGAGCAGTCGCAGCAAAGCCAGTTTGCGACCATGCCCGCCGCGCAGCACGAGCGGGAGGGCACCGAGGTCGGCCGGAGAGCCCGCACTTCCGATCACCGTAGTAGCGGACCGAGACGTGGCGTCGGCGGCGAGCTCGGGGGCCGAGGTGAAATCGCCACAACGCAGGCAACGCAGCAACGCACCGACCCGGCTCGAGGCGGTGAATCTCGCCGCGAGCTCGGAGTCATCGATATGGGCCAGGACATGGCCATGCTTGGCGCAACGCTTCCGCACCCAGCGCGTCTCCCGGCGGCTCAACGCCTGGGGCGAGCGAGCGGACGCGGCCGGTACCGCCGGCTTGCTGATTGCTGAACCGTCCATGTCGTGCACTCCCGCTGTCGATGGTCTTCAGCACCCTGGACGTCGTGGCAAGGCCGGACGTTGCAAATTTCTACGGCAATCACACGAAATCCACAGGTAATCCTGCAGGCGACGTCCCGCCAAACTTTCTTACCCAACATTGAGACAGACCTATCCGTCGTCCCAGTTTGTTCCTATGGTGACCGGTACCTGTTGGGCACCTGGAAGGAATGGCATGGATCCTACTGATCGCGGAGGCGTGCGCCAGCGTCGGCGTTTCACGTTCGCCGCCCGTACCCTGGTCGCCACCGTTGCTGTGACGTTGTTCCTTCCCGCGGCCATGGCCTGGGCTGCCCCTCCGCAGAAGCTGCCGGGGAGTGCCCCGGCAGCGGACCTTCGGTGGCAACCAGCACTCGATTACGACACGGACGGCTGCTACTCGTCGCCGGCCATCGGCCCGGACGGGACGCTCAACGGCGGTCTGAAGAACAGTGGCAGTGTCAGCGGAGGCTGCCACGACAACTCGGATCTCGATAATACGAACGCCTATTCGCGTTCGAAGTGCAACAACGGCTGGTGCGCTTACATGTACGGCTCGTACTTCGAGAAGGACCAGGCGGTGGGCGGGGTTGACTGCTGCGGGCACCGACACGACTGGGAACACATCGTAGTGTGGGTGAATAACGATCAGGTGCAGTATGTTTCGAGATCTATCCATGGCAGCTACACCACGTATGCCCGGTCAGCGGTAGCTTTCGAGGGCACCCACCCGAAAATGGTTTATCACAAGGACGGCGCCTCGACGCACCAATTCCGGTTGGCCGGTTTCACCGAGGTCCCGGAAAATGGCTACGGGACGTGGCAGTATCCGACGCTCGTCGGCTGGGACAATTACCCGCCCGGCGTCCGCGACAAGCTGACCAGCGCTAACTTCGGCTCGGCAAACCTGGCCCTCAAGAATGGCAACTTCGAGGCAGATCTGGCCAAGGCCCTCCCCAGCGGAATTCCGTTCAACCCGAACGCCTGAAGCAGACGTCGGGACGGCGCAGTAGATTCGCGCCGTCCCGACGCGCGACAGCGCCTGGAGCGAAATTTCAGGGTAACTAAAGTCGCGGCGAGTACCGACCTTGGATACCACGCCATAGCCCGATCGCCGACGCCGACACTGCTGTCGCTGCCCAGACTGGAGAGCGACTCAGGGAGGCAGCATGAATGACAGAGGAATCAGTCGGGCCGGGTTCCTGACCGGGATCGGGGCGGCGGTGGCCGGCACGGTGATCGGCGGCGGCCCGGCCTGGGCGGGCGGACCGCCACGGCTGAACTACCGCGGCGTTTGTTACGGCGTCAATGACGGTGGCACCCCGACGACCGGTTGGACGGCCGCCCGGATGCGCACCGACCTGCGGGCAATCGCCCGGGAACTGCACGCGAGTTCGGTCTCGGTGTACGGCACCGGCGTCGAGCGCCTCGCGGCCACGGCGGCCGAGGCGCTCGAGCGCGGGCTGCACGTCTGGCTCCAGCCGCGATTGGCCGACGTGCCACCGGCAGACATCCTCGACCATCTCGCCGAGACCGGCCGCCAGGCCGAACGGCTCCGCCGGCAGGGCGCCGCGGTGGTGCTCAGCGTGGGTTGCGAGTTCATGCTCTTCGTGCCCGGCATCGTGCCCGGTGACGACGCGCTGGAGCGGGTGCGGAATCTGCTGGCCGGCCATTTTGACCCGGTCGTCCTGCAACGCCGGCTGACCGCCTTCACCGAGCGTGCCGCCCGGACCGGCCGGTCGGTCTTTCACGGACCACTGACCTACGGCGCCGCCTTCGACGAGGACGTCGACTGGTCGATGTTCGACCTGGTCAGCGCGAACTACTACGGCGACCGACCGCGCCGCGACCTGGCACCGCACCTCCGTCTCGGGAAGCCGGTCGCGGTCACCGAATTCGGCTGCTGCACGTACGTCGGGGCAGCCACCGACGGCGGCATGGGCTGGTACAACGTCGACTACGACAAGGACCCGCCGGAGATCATCGGGGACCTGGTCCGTAGCGAGCGCACCCAGGCCCAGTTCCTCACCAAACTCCTCGACCAGTACGAGTCGATGGGCTTGTACGCCGCTCTGGCCTACGACTTCGTCTCGCCGGACGACCCGCACCGCAGCAACCCCCGATACGACCTGGACCTGGCCAGCTACAGCCTCGTCCGGACGATCTGGGACACCCCGGGTCCGGCCCCGCAATGGCACTGGGAACCGAAGCAGGCCTTTCACGCACTGGCCCAGCGCTTCGCCGCGGCAAAGTCCTGACCTGGCTCAACGCTGACGATCTCGGCGGCGGCGAGCGGCGGCGACACCTGCGGCACCAGCGACACCGGCGGCTGCGGCGATGCTGAGGCCGAGAAGCCACCCTCCCAGCGGCGTCAGAATCAGCAGCGGAAGGATCACCAGGAAGAGGAACGCGACGGGGAAGAGAAGTACCTCGCCGACTGCGTCGCCGACTGCGGCCGGGGTGTACCAGGTGGGCTCGGGTGGGTCGGCGTGCACGACGGCGATCCGGCTGCCTGCCGTGACGGCAGTCGCGACCGTCGCTGCATGGGCGGCCGTGGGGAAGCGGGTAAGGGGCCGAACTCCGGCGGTTTCCGGATCCACGAGCACGAGGGACCGCTCGGTCAGAACCCAGATTCCCGCGGCGGTCCATCCGACCAGGCTCGAGGTGGGGACGGCCACCAAGCTGCCGGTCACACCGCTCACCCCGATCACCTTGAGCAGGCGCGTGCGCCCGTCCTCGGTCGTGATCGCGAGCTGGTTGAGGTCGGCAACCCGCACGTATGCCGTCCCCTCCGGGTTCACCAGTGGCGTCTCCAACTCCGGCGTGGGCGGAAGCCGCACGGCGCCCGGCGGGACCGCGCTGCTGACTTCGATGGTTCCCCGGGTAGGGACCTGCACCAGCGTGCCGTCCGCAGTCGAACGGACGCCGTAGCCGCAGTCGCAGAGCTGGGAGACAGCGCCGGTACGCGCGTCGACCCGCCAGAGCAGCGGCCGGTAGCCGACCGCCCCGCCCACCAGCTGGCCGCCGGTCGCGATCAGGTGCGTGCTGTCCGGCGACCAGTCGAACGACGTGACCCTGGGCCAGCCACCCGGTGGCGTGACATCCATCGATTGGCCGTCGACGAGGCGCACCACCTGCAGCACAGGGCCGCCCGGGCGATGGTCAGTCACCGGCAGGTGCCAGGCGATCCAGCGCCCGTCGGGCGAGAGCTTCACCTGGTCGCCGGACTGCGTCTTCAACAGCCGGTAGCCGTGGCCGTCGGCGGCGGCGAGCACGACTCCGTCCGGCGTGTCGACCGCCAGTGACGCCGCTTCAAGCGGTCGGGTGTGGACGTCGAACGGGTGCGAGGGTGGTCGCCACGCGTCGGGTACCCCGAGTTGCCCGTCGAGCGCGGCGGGGCCCCGGTGCGCGAGGGCCAGCTGGAAGTATCCGGCGCTGAGCATGACGACCAGCATTACCACGATCGCCCAGCGCCTACGCCTCGTCACCAGGCCAGTGTTCCGCACCACTGTTCGATAAGCAACGAATAGCTAAACAGCCATCACCACAATCGAACTCGTTGATCGACAGCTCGGTGTCCCGGCGGAAGTCGGGGCGGGCTAAGCTGGAACGGTGACCTCGACTCCCGCTGGCCCGGCAATCACCCTGGGCTCGGTTGCCCTCCCCCAGCTTCCCCCGGAACGGCTGCGCGATGTGGTTCTCGCCGCCGAAGCCGCTGGCCTGGACGAATTATGGCTCTGGGAAGACTGTTTCCTCACGAGCGGGGTCGCCGCCGCCGCAGCAGCGCTGGCCTGGACCGACCGGCTGCACGTCAGCGTGGGCGTGCTTCCGGTGCCACTGCGCAACATCGCCCTGACCGCGATGGAAATGGCAACGCTGCACCGACTTTTCCCGAACCGAGTCACCCTTGGAGTAGGGCACGGGGTGCAGTCCTGGATGGCACAGGCCGGCGCGCGAGTCGACTCCCCGATCACGCTGATCACCGAATACCTGACGGCGTTGCGCGCTCTGCTGGCGGGCGAAACAGTCACAAGCAAGGGCCGTTACGTCACTCTCGACGGCATTTCCCTGGATTGGCCGCCGGTTTCGTCGCCGACACTGTACGCCGGTGCCGCCGGGCCACGTTCCTTGCGGCTCGTCGGTGAGCTGGCCGACGGGGTGATCCTCACCGGTGGCACCTCGCCGGAGCGGGTCAGGCAGCAGGTGCAGCTGGTTGCCGAGGGGCGATCTGCGGCGGGCCGGGCCGGACCAGGCCGCGTCGTCGTCTATGTGCACGCCGCGACCGGTCCGAGCGCCGCCGAACGCCTCGAGACCGAGCGTCGGCGTTGGGGCTACGACTCGATGACAGACGTCGCGATCTGCGGCGACGCAACAGATTTCGCCGAAGCTATCGGGCGGTGGGCCGAGGCCGGCGCGGACACCATTGTCCTGCAGCCGACCCCGGACGATCCGGACCCCGAGGGCTGGGTTGGCTTCATCGCAGGCGAGGTCCGACCGCTAGTGCCGTAGCCGGATCCGCGTCGGCCGCCAGAGTGAGCACATGGCTGTACAGCTCACGCTGACGGTGACTAGATCAACGGGAACGCCGACCATGGAAAGCGGCCCCGGGTGATCGGCAGTTGCGCCCGTTTTCGTGCCGCGAAAGGCACTACCTGCGGGCCTAACTGGCGATCTTCGCGGCAGGGCTGCGACTCAGCCACGGACCCGGGTCAGGGCGTTACCCAGGGCGGCGTGCGCGGCCAGTTCTCGCTCGACCGGTTGCACCACCACCTCGTCTGCCAGCTGCCGCACCCGCTCGTCCAGGCGGCGACGAACTCGCCGGGCGCGGCGGCGCGCGCCGACCCGGGCGAATCCGGTACTGACCGCAGCCAGCAGCATCCCGAGAACCAGTCCAGCCACCAGCAGGACCGTCGGCACTGGCAACGGACCCCAGTGCGGCAGTGGCGGATCCGGCAACTGCAGCCAGGCCACCGCGAAAAGCGCCAGCAGCCAAGCCAATCCGACCAGCGCGGCGGCGACCAGGAGCAGCTGGATCGCGCCGACGGCCCGCCACCACCGCGGCGGTCGGCCGAGGCCTAGATCGGTACCGGCCACCGCCCGGTCGAGCAGGTCGGGCAGCTCGGACCGGGAGCCGGTGGCGGCCCGGCGCACCACCGTCGGCCACGGCTCGGCCAGGTCGGCGGACGCCTGCTCGGCCAGCTCGCGCAGGGCGGAGTCGACCCGGGCCCGCTGCACGCCGGACGGCCCGGGCAACGAGGTCCGCACCAGTTCCGACGGGGTGTCGCGCAGCCGCAGTCGACGGGCCGGATCGAGCCGCAACCGGGACGTCCAGCGGGTGAGCGGCCAGCCGGTGACCTGCCGGGCTCGCAACCGGTGCGCTCCGGCGACCGCGTCGGCGACCACCTCCGCGCCGGCCGCCTCGCTCAGCGCCTCGACCAGGGACTGTCGCTGCGCTCGGCCCACCCCGCCGGCCGCCCCCGAGCAGGTGTCGTCCAAGGCATCGGCAAGTGCCGCCAGGTCTGCCTCCAGCCGCCGTACCGAGGCCCGCTTGGCCGCCACTCGGCCGGCCAGCTCCGCCCGCAGCGCGTCCAGCCCGGCGCCGGTGCGGGCCGAGGTCGCCACGACCGGGACCGCCGCCAGCCCTTCGGTGCCCAGCAATCGGGTCAGGTCGGCCAGGCAACCCTTGGCCGCGACCTCGGACAGCCGGTCCACTTGATTGAGGACGACGAGCATCACGTCAGCGTGGCCGGCCAGGGCGCTGAGATAGCGCTCGTGCACAGCGGCGTCGGCGTATTTCTGCGGGTCGAAAACCCAGATCAGCATGTCCACTCGCTCGACCAGCCGATCCGCCGCCAGCCGGTGCAGCTGCTGCACGGAGTCGACGTCGGGCAGGTCGAGCAGCACCAGCCCGTCCAGGCCGGGATCCGACCCCGGTCCGAGCAGGTGCCGTCGCGGCACCTCGAGCCAGTCCAGCAGCGCATCGGCCGGCTGCTCGCCCCAGACCGCGGCGTGCGCCACCCCGGTGGTCGGACGGCGCATGCCGACCATCGACAGCGGCTCCCCGACCAGGGTGTTGAACAGCGAGGATTTGCCGCTGCCGGTCGCACCCGCGAGCGCCACGACGGTGTGCGCCGCACCGAACCGCAATCGATCGCCGGCCTTGCCCGCCACCCGCTCGATCTCGGTGACCAGATCCGCCTCGACCCGGTCGCGGGCCAGGGTCAGTACCTCGTCCAGGGCCTCCAGCCGGGCGGTGATCCCGCTCCGGCGCCCGGTCAGCAGGGTCACTGCGGCACGTCCGCCGTCGGGATGCCCGCGGCACCGGGCCGGGTCAGTGATCGGGATGCCCGCCGCGCCCGCTCGAACTCATCCAGCGCGGCCCGCAGACCGACCGAGGAATCCACCGCGGGCGCGACGGCGTCCACCACCTCGACGAAGCGGTTGCGCTCGGTCTCCAGCAACGCTTCGACCCGCTCCAGCAGGTCGGCCCGGGCCCTGGTGGCCAGCATCCGGACCGCGCTGTCGCCGAAGATCGCCTCCAGCACCTTCTGGCTGGCCGCCGAGGTGCCACCGGCGATCAGCACCTCGGCCCCGCTCAGGCCCCCGGTCTGGGCGAAGACGGCGAGCATCAGGACCAGCCCGGCACCGTTGGTACCGAACGACGCCAACCGGGCCATCGTCCGCTTCTCCCGGCCTTCGGCCGCGACCAGCTGCAGTACCTGGCCCTGCCAGGCGCGCAACTCGCGTTCCAGGGCGGGCCGGAACTCCTCGGAGGAATGCGCCAGTGCGCGGCCGGTGTCGGCGAGCAGGGCGCGGCCGGCCGGCCGGACCCGCCAGGCGTCGACGGTCCGTTCCGCCGCGCCGTCCGCGGCCGAACGCAGCAGCGTCGCCAGGTTGCTCTCCAGCGCCTGCTCGACTGCGGCGGTGGGGGCGGGACGGCCGGTCAGGAACGCGGTGACCCGGTCCCGAAGCCGGCCGATCCGCTTCTCCAGGTTGCGGGTGAACTCGCCGGTGCCGATGAATTCCTGCCAGCGGGCCAGTACCTCGCCGCGCAGCACGCTCCCGCTGCGGATGCTGTCATCGAACTCGCGCAGCGCATCGGCGTAGCTGGTGTCGGCTTCGTCGCGGAGCAGTGCCGCGGTGGCCACTTGGTCGTCGACCTCCCGAGCGACCGCCGACACCCGCTGCCGCATGCTCTGCAACGCGCCGTCCAGGGTGGTTCGGATCACCTCGGCTCGCGCCTCGGCATCGCCGGCCAGCCGGGCCAGCCAGGCGCGCAACGGCGCCACCACCGGTTCCGGCAAGCGCTCGTTCTCGGCCGCCAGCGTGGTTTCCGGGATCGCGAAGAGGGCGGCCCGGCCCAGCCCGTTCTCCTCAAGCATCTCGGCCAGATGGCCGCCGATCTCGCGGATTCCCTCCGGCGGCACCCGATTCAGCACCACCGCGAGCGCGGTACTGCGTTGCTGGGCGGTGTGCAGCAGGTCCCACGGCACGGCGTCGGCGTACCGGGCCGCCGAGGTGCAGAAGAGCCACAGGTCGGCCGCGGCCAGCAACTGGCTCGCCAGCTGCCGGTTCTGCGCCACCACCGAGTCGATGTCCGGGGCGTCGAGCAGGGCCACCCCGGCCGGAACCTGGGGGTGGGCGGTTACATGCAGGGTCCCGCCGCCGCCCTGACTGCCGTCGCCGGTGGTGCGCGACAGCTCAGGCAGAATCCGGTCCGCGCTGAACCACGGCAGATCCGCCGGGCTGCAGACCAGCACCGGACCACGGGTGGTCGGACGCAGCCAGCCGGCCTTGGTGACGTCGTCCCCCACCAGCGTGTTGACCAGAGTGGACTTGCCCGCCCCGGTGGAGCCGCCGACGACCGCCAGCAGCGGCGCGTCCAGTTGACGCAGCCGGGGCAGCAGGTAGTCGTCGACCTGGCCGACCAGTTCGGCCTGAGCCGCACGGCCGGCCTCCGCGCCCGGGGCGGCCAAACCCAGCCGGAGTCCGGCGACGCGGTGCCGGAGAGCATCGAGCGCTTCGGCCAGATCGGGAGCAGTCACAGCTCATCATGGCCAGTCCCGGAAATTTCAACCAGCGCACCCGCCCCGGGCGGACCCGGGGAAGCCTGCTAGTCGGTACTGGTGTTGCATGAGGGCATGAAGAAGATCGGGTTCCTGTCGTTCGGGCACTGGACACCGTCGCCGCAGTCGCAAACCCGCTCGGCCTCGGACGCGTTGCTGCAGTCCATCGAGCTTGCGGTCGCGGCCGAGGAGCTCGGCGCCGATGGTGCGTACTTCCGGGTGCATCACTTCGCCCGCCAGCTCGCCTCGCCCTTCCCGCTGCTGGCCGCCATCGGGGCCAGGACCAGCCGGATCGAGATCGGCACCGGCGTGATCGACATGCGCTACGAGAACCCGCTGTACATGGCCGAGGACGCCGGCGCGGCCGACCTGATCTCCGGTGGCCGGCTCCAGCTGGGCATCAGCCGGGGATCACCGGAGCAGGTGATCGACGGGTTCCGGTATTTCGACCACGAGCCCGCCGACGGCGCCGACCATGCGGCGATGGCCCGGGAGCACACCCGGTCCTTCCTTGACGTGATCAAGGGGGTGGGTTTCGCCCAGCCCAACCCACGGCCGATGTTCCCCAACCCGCCCGGCCTGCTGCGGATCGAGCCGCACTCCCCCGGGCTCAGTGAGCGCATCTGGTGGGGCTCGGGATCCCGTGGAACCGCGGAATGGGCCGGTGAGCAGGGCCTGAATCTGATGAGCTCGACCCTGCTCACTGAGGACACCGGGGTACCGTTCCACCGCCTCCAGGCCGAGCAGATCCAGCGGTTCCAGGACGCCTGGAAGGCCGCCGGACACCAGCGCGAACCCCGAGTGTCGGTCAGCCGCAGCATCTTCCCGATCGTCAGCGATACCGACCGGGCCTACTTCGGCAACGATGCCGGCCGCGACCAAGTCGGTTACCTGGAAGGCGGCGCCGCTCGCTTCGGCCGGACCTACGCCGGGGAGCCGGACCAACTGGTCAAGGATCTCGCCGAGGACGAGGCGATCGCCGCCGCAGACACCCTGCTGCTGACGATTCCCAACCAGCTCGGTGTCGACTACAACGCGCACCTCATCGGCAACGTGCTGAGCCACCTGGCACCCGAACTCGGCTGGCGCTGAGGGACACAGCCGTCGCAGACTTTCGTGAGCCAGGTCACAGGATGTGGCCGGACGCGGAGGAGGAACACGACATGCCCAACACGCTGGCGACAGTGAACGGACCGGTAGCGGTCGATCAACTCGGCACCACGCTGATGCACGAGCACGTCTTCATACTCACCCCGGACGTGCAGCAGAACTACGGCGACTCCTGGTGGAACGAGGAGGAGCGGGTCGCGGACGCTGTCGAGAAGCTGCAAGCCCTCAAGAACGCGGGCATCGACACCATTGTCGATCCGACCGTCGTGGGGCTCGGCCGCTACCTCCCGCGACTGCAGCGGATCAACAAGCAGGTGGACATCAACATCGTTGTCGCCACCGGGCTCTACACGTTCGACGAGATCCCGCACTTCTTCCACTACCGCGGCCCGGGTGCGCTGTTCGACGGCCCGGAGCCGATGACGCAGTTGTTCATCCGCGACATCACGGAGGGGATCGCGCAGACCGGAGTGAAGGCGGCATTCCTGAAGGGCGTCGTCGAGGAGCGAGGGCTGACCCCGGACCAGACCCGGGTGCAGTCGGCTATCTGCGAGACGCACGCGCAGACCGGCGTGCCGATCACGGTGCACACCAACGCCGCCGCGCAGACCGGCCGGCTTGCGCTGAATTTCTACCGCGACCACGGTGTGGACCTCGCCAAGGTCGTGATCGGGCACGCCGGTGACAGTAACGACCTGGACTACCTGAAGTGGATCATGGACCAGGGCGCGACCATCGGGTGCGACCGGTTCGGCCTGGACGTCTTCAATCCGACTGCGGAGCGCGTCAGCACCGTCGCGACGCTCTGTGCCGATGGCTACGCCGATCGCATCGTGATCAGTCACGACGCCTCCTGCTACATCGACTTCTTCTCCGGTGAGCAGTCGCAGCAGCAACTCCAGGCCGCCGTGCCGAACTGGAACTATCTGCACATCCCGCGCGACGTACTCCCGGCGTTGCGGGAGGCGGGAGTGACCGAGAAGCAGATCACCACCATGCTGGTCGACAACCCGCGCCGCTACTTCACCCCGGCGGCCGGAGCATGACAACGCAGGCGGGGCAGCAACCGTTCGACACCACTGGCATCACCCGCGACGCCTCCGGCGTGGCGAGGTACGTCGACCTCCCGGCGTCGGTGGTGGCCGCGTTCCGGGCGTCGGTCGAGCGCAACCCGGACGGCGAGGCGGTGGTTGAGGTTGGCGCCGATCGGCTCAGCTATACCGAGCTGTGGGATCGCGCGGCCGCGGTGGCCGGTGGGCTCCGTGAAGGCGGGTTCGCCGCCGGCGACCGGGCGGCGATCCTGCTGCCGGCCGGGACGGACTGGGTCTGCGCGTTCCTCGGCGTCTTGCTTGCGGGCGGCGTGGTGGTTCCGGTGAACACCAGGTTCGCCGAGCCCGAGGTCGAATACGTGCTGCAGGACTCGGGAGCGCGGCACGCCTTCCGGCCGGGCGAGCCGTTGCCGGCCGGGCAGCCGTTCGCGGTGGACGGGCTGACCCGCAGGGATCCGGCGGCGATCTTTTACACCAGCGGTACCACCGGGTTCCCCAAGGGCGCGGTGACCACCCACGAGAACTTCCTGTCCAACATCGAGACGGCGATCCGGGTGCTCGGCATCGACCGCACCATCGGCCCCAGCACCCGAAACCTGGTGTCGGTGCCGCTGTTCCACGTGACCGGCTGCAACACCCAGCTGCTGGTACAACTGGCGCTGGGCGGTACGACGGTGATCCTGCCGGCATTCAACGTCACGACATTCCTGACCACGATCGAGGCGGAGCAGATCGACACCCTGGTCTCGGTGCCGGCCATCTACGCGCTCGCCCTCGCGCAACCGAACTTCGCCGACTACGCGGTCAGCAGCGTCGAGCGGCTGGCGTACGGGGGTGCGCCGATCGCACCCGCGCTGGTGGCAAGGATCAAGGAGGCGTTCCCCATGGCCCGGGTCGGGAACGGTTTCGGGCTGACCGAGGTCGCCTCGATCGCGACGTTCCTGCCGCACGAGTGGGCGGCCGAGCACGCCGACTCGGTGGGCTTCGCCGCCCCCGTGGTTGACCTCGCGCTGCACGAGGAGGACCCGGAGAGCGGCGTCGGAGAGCTGCTGATCCGAGGCCCCAATGTGGTCGCGGGCTACTGGAACAAGCCCGACGCGACGGCAGCGGCGTTTGTCGACGGCTGGCTGCACACCGGGGACCTGGCCAGGATCGACCAGGCTGGGCTGGTCTACATCGTCGACCGGGCCAAGGACATGATCAACCGCGGCGGGGAGAACGTGTACTGCGTCGAGGTCGAGAACGCGCTCGCCGGGGCGCCCGGCATCGCCGACGCGGCCGTCGTCGGCGTCCCCGATGCCGTCATGGGCGAGAAGGTCGGCGCCGTGGTCGTTCCGGCCGCGGGTGCCGAGATCGACGTCGACGCACTGCTGGCCTACCTCGACGAGCGGCTGGCGGACTTCAAGGTCCCGCAGTACGTCGCCGTCAGCGATCAGCCGTTGCCGCGCAATCCGGGCGGCAAGCTGTTGAAGCGCCAGCTCCGGGAAGCCACCGACTGGGGCTCGCCGGTCCGGGGGCGCTGACTCGGGCGTTCGGCACAGTTGCCCCTCGTCTCCCTCCCGCCACGTATCAGGGCAAACCGGCACGCGATGAGATCTACGATGGGTCGGCAGCGGCCGATCGGATCGGCGTGATCAGCATCGGGCCGCCGCCGAGCTGATGGAGGTCACGGTGAGCGAATCACGAGGCGACGCATCGGACGAGACCTGGGGGTGGGCCTCGGCTGCCGACCAGGACGATCAGGGCGACTACCTGGACCAGCGGGAGTGGCTGGAGCGGCTGGACACCTCGGTGGTGCATCCGGCCCGGCGGTACAACTACTGGCTGGGTGGCAAGGACAATTTCGCGGCCGACCGGGAGTCCGGGGACGCGACCGCTGCGATGTTCCCGACCATCCGCACCGCCGTGGTGGAGAACCGCAGGTTCCTGCGCCGGGCGGTGACCCTGCTGACCCAGCAGGCCGGGATCCGGCAGTTCCTCGACATCGGCACCGGGCTGCCCTCGGCCGACAACACGCATGAGGTGGCCCAGCGGTTGGCCCCCGAGGCCCGGGTCGTGTACGTCGACCACGACCCCCTGGTGATGGTGCATGCCCGTGCGCTGCTCAGGCGTGCCTCTGACGCCGGTCTCACCGACTACATCGAAGCCGATCTCCGCGACCCGGACAAGATCCTCGAGCAGGCGAGACGGACGCTGGACTTCACCCGGCCGGTGGCACTGATGCTGGTCGCGATCTTGCATTTCATCCGCGAGGAGGAGGATCCGTACGGCCTCGTCAGGCGGCTGATCGACGCCCTGCCTTCGGGTAGCTACCTGGTGATCTCGCACGGCACCGGCGAGTGGCTGACCCCGGAGATCATTGCCGAGTCCGCCACCGGGCCGGCACCGATCTGGTTCCGCAGCCGCGCGCAGTTTGCCCGATTCTTCGACGGCCTGGACGTGTTGGAGCCCGGGATCGTGTCGGCGGCGCACTGGAGAGCCGAGAACGAAGACCAGCCCCGCCCCAGCGCCCAGGAGGTCTCGATGTACAGCGCGGTCGCCCGGGTCCCGTAACGACCGGCTCGTGCTTTGCGGCCGGGTCAGAGGTCCGGGCTGTCCGGTCGGGCATGCGCGGGGTCGAGCCGGTCGGGTTCCGGGGTGGCCATGCTGGCTCGCAGGAAGCGGGCGAGGACGGGCGAAGGCCGTTCGTTGCGGCGCCACACGGCTGCCGATTCGATGGGTGGCAGATGCTGGACGATCGGGGCGGCGGCGACACCCGCGCGGGTGAGTCGGGTGACGGTGAACGGCATCAACGCCACGCCGAACCCGGCAGCCACCAGGTTGAGCGCAGCGTCCAGGGTGGCGATCGTGTAGGTGCGTGCCGGAGTGCTCCCCGCGCGGTGCCAGGCCTCGTGCACCAGATCTGGAAGTTCTGGCCAATCAGCGTTTTTCGCGGGCACCAGCCACCGCTCATCGGTCAGTCGGGTGAGGTCCACCGGCTGGGCCTGAGCCAGGCGGGTGGGCAGTACGGCAACCATCGGCTCGCGTCGCACCATGGCCGCCTCGAGATCGAGACTTTTCAGCCTTTCGATGTAGCCGGTGTTCGTCGCGTAGACGAGACCGACGTCGGCTCGCTGCGACCGGACTCGCTCCACGACGTCCATGGCGGTGACTTCGACGATCTCGATCTCGACGTCGGGCAGGTCTTCCGCGAACACCCGCAGGGACGTCGGCAGCAGTTCCCAGGACGTACCGGACACGGCGGCCAAGGACAGCCGACCGCGCCGACCGTTGCCGATGGCGGTCGCGGAACTGGAGATCTCCGCCATCGTGGCCATCAGTCGGCGGGCGTTGTCGGTCAGGTAGCTGCCGGCTTCGGTCGGCTCCACGCCCCTGGCGTGCCGGTGCAGAAGCTTGACGCCCAGTTCGCGTTCCAATTGGGTGATCATGGTGCTGAGCGGTGGCTGGCTCATGTTGAGCCGAGCGGCGGCACGCGAGATCGACCGTTCCTCGACGACGGTCACCAGGTAGCGAAGCTGCCGAACATCCATAGCTAGAACATATCGCTGGATCGATTTATTGATATTGGACGTATCTCGAATGGCGTACCACTGTAGTCCTCAACCCACCCGACGTCGCGAGAGAGCGGGCCTTTCGGCCATGAGCACGCTGTGAGCACAGGCCTAGCCTTCAGCTACGAGTCACGAGCGCAGCGGGTCGTCTTCGGCGCCGGGACCGCCCGCACGGATCTGGCCGCCGAGATCGAGCGACTGGGTTGCGCCCGGGTGCTCGTGGTCGCCGCTCACGCCGAGCGAGAGCTGGCCGAGGAGTTGACTTCCGTACTGCCCGTGGTGGCTACGTTTCTGGACGTCCGCCAGCATGTCCCGCTCGAGACCGCCACCGCGGCCCGAGCGCTGGCCGGCACGTCCGGCGCGGACAGCGTGCTCAGCATCGGCGGTGGCTCCACCACCGGAACCGCCAAGGCGATCGCGATGACGACGGGACTACCGATCATCGCCGTTCCCACCACGTATGCCGGGTCCGAGGCCACCGCGGTCTGGGGACTCACCGACGCCGGGCGCAAGAGCACCGGCACCGACCCGGCCGTACTGCCCCGCACGGTGATCTACGACCCGGAACTGACTCTCTCGCTGCCGGCCGATCTGACGGTCGCCAGCGGCCTCAACGCGATGGCGCACTGTGTCGATTCGTTGTGGGCACCGAACGCGAACCCGATGAGTTCGGCGATGGCCGTCGCCGGCATCCGCGGGCTCCGCCAAGCCCTGCCCGAAGTGCGTCGCGACGGCTCGAATCTGGACGCGCGAGCCGCGGCTCTGAGCGCGGCCTACCTGGCTGCCGTGGCGTTCACCACCGCCGGATCCGGCCTGCACCACAAGATCTGTCATGTCCTGGGCGGGACCTACGACCTGCCGCACGCCCCCACCCATGCGGTGGTTCTGCCCTATGTGGCGGCCTTCAATGTGTCGTCCGCACCGTCGGCGGCAGCGCTGCTGGCGGACGCGCTCGGCGTCCCGGACCCGGTGTCCGGGCTGGTCGAGCTGTACGCGTCACTAGGCGCGCCAGGTTCACTGCGCGAGCTCGGGCTGTCGAGCGACGATCTGCCCGAGGCCGCCCGGTTGGTCGCCGAGGCCGCCCCGGCCAGCAATCCCCGACCGGTGGGGCGGGACGATGCCGCGCTCATCCTGCGTCACGCCTGGGCCGGCGACCGGCCTGGATCCGATCAGCTGGAGGCTCACCGATGAGTGCAGGGACGGACGACGAGCGGCTCGAACGGGACCGGCGCGAGCAGTTCGTCACCGATCAGGTGATCAACAGCTTCGCTGGAACCCCGGATCCGCGGTTCCAGCAGCTGATGGAGAGCCTGGTGCGACACGTCCACTCCTTCGTCCGGGAAAACCGGCTGACCGAGGCGGAATGGGCCCAAGGCATCGATTTCCTTACTAGATGCGGGCATATCACGACCGACCGGAGGCAGGAGTTCATCCTGCTCTCCGACGTCCTCGGGGTATCCATGCTGACCATCGCCGTGAACAACCCACCTGCCTCGAATGCCACCGAGGCGACGGTGTTCGGGCCGTTCTTCGTGGCCGACGCCCCGCACGTGGAGTTGGGCGGTGACATCGCCCAGGGGGCGGCCGGCAGCCCCTGCTGGGTCTCGGGGACGGTTCACGGCACGGACGGACGGTCGATCGCGGGTGCCCGGCTGGAGGTGTGGGAGGCCGACCAGGACGGCTTCTACGACGTCCAGTACGACGATGACCGAACCGCCGGGCGGGCCCACCTTTTCAGCGACGCCGAGGGAAGTTACCGATTCTGGGCCGTCACCCCGACGCCGTATCCGATTCCCGACGACGGACCGGTCGGTGATCTGCTGACCGCGGGCGGACGAGGTCCGATGCGCGCTCCGCACCTGCATTTCATGGTGACCGCGCCGGGCTACCGCAGGTTGGTCACCCACATCTTCGTCCGGGGCGGCGACTACCAGGACTCCGACGTCGTGTTCGGCGTCAAGGAATCCCTGCTCGTCGACTTCATCGAGCACCCAGCCGGCACCGCCGCTCCGGACGGCAGCCACCCGGATCGGGCCTGGACGAGCGCCCACTTCGACATCATCCTGGCAACGGAAGGCGAAAGCTCATGAGTGCGCAGCCGCGGGACGGCGAGCAGGCCGAGGTCCTGCACACCGATGTCTTGATCATCGGCAGCGGGCCGGCCGGCGCGGCGGCGGCGTTGTTCCTGGCCACGTACGGCATCGACCACGTCGTCGTGACCAAGTACCGGTGGACGGCGAACACCCCGCGGGCGCACATCACCAACCAGCGCACGGTCGAGATCCTGCGCGACATGGGCATCGAGCAGGACGTGGTGGAGCAGGCGACACCGCACGAGCTGATGGGCGACACCGTCTTCTGCAGCAGCCTGGTGGGCGACGAGATCGGCCGGGTCCGGACCTGGGGGACGCACCCGCAGCGAGAAGCCGACTATCGCCTGGCCAGCCCGTCGATGAACTGTGACCTGCCGCAAACCCTGCTGGAGCCGATCCTGGTCGGACATGCGGCCTCGCGGGGCAGCCGTTTCCGCTTCGACACCGAGTACGTCAGCCTGCAGCAGGACGCCGACGGAGTCACCGTCCTGGTCCGGGACCGGTTGGCCGACCACGAATACCGGATCCGAGCCCGCTATGTGGTGGCCGCCGACGGCGGACGCAGCCAGGTGGTTGCCGATCTGGGGCTGCCGATGGCCGGCGAGATGGACATCGCCGGAAGTATGAACATCGTCTTCCATGCCGATCTGGCCGCTCTGGTGGCGCATCGCCCGAGCGTCCTCTACTGGGTTCTGCAACCCGGCGCGACGATTGGCGGGATCGGCCTCGGCCTGGTCCGGATGGTGCGGCCCTGGAACGAGTGGCTGATCACCTGGGGCTACGACATCACCAAGCCGCCACCGGCGGTGGACGACGCGATGGCGGTCAGCATCGTGCACAATCTGATCGGCAACGACAGCGTCCCCGTGACTATCCGCTCCGTGTCGCTCTGGGGCAACAACCGGATGTACGCCGAACGCTATCGCGAGGGAAGGGTTTTCGCGGTCGGAGATGCCGTGCATCGGCACCCGCCGTCAAACGGGCTGGGCTCGAACACCTCGATCCAGGACTCCTACAACCTGGCCTGGAAGCTCGCGTACGTGCTGAACGGGCGCGCCGGGGCGGGCTTGCTCGACAGTTTCGACGAGGAGCGCCCCCCGATCGGGCAGCAGATCGTCCTGCGAGCCAACAAGAGCATCGAAGAATTCGGCGCGATTCTCGATGCCCTGGGCCTGGACGACACCATGGACGTCACCCAGATGCAGGACAGCATCGCCGCTCGCGCCGATGACACCCCGCAAGCCGCGGTGCAGCGAGCGCAACTGCGAACCGCCTTGGAACTGAAGGATTATGAGTTCAACGCGCACGGTGTCGAACTCGGCCAGCGGTACCGGTCCGGGGCGGTCGTTCCGGACGGTACCCCGGAACCGGAGTACCCCCGCGATCGCGAGCTCTACTATCAGGCGACCACCTGGCCGGGAGCCCGCCTACCGCACTGCTGGCTGGGCCAGGATGGCCACCGGGTCAGCACCCACGACCTGGCCGGCAAGGGCGCGTTCTGCTTGCTGACCGGAATCACCGGTCAGGCCTGGTCCGACGCCGCAGCCAAGGTCGCGAGCGAGCTCGGCATCGAGCTGTCCGCGCACGTCATCGGGCCTGGCCGGCAGTACACCGACCTGTACGACGACTGGGCCCGGCTGCGCGAGGTCGAGGAGGACGGCTGCGTGCTGGTCCGCCCCGACACCCACGTGGCCTGGCGCTCGGCGACCTTGCCCGCGGATCCGGCCGAGCAACTACGCATCGCCCTGACCCAGATCCTCGACCGTGGTGCGCCGCCGTCCTGACTCGTCCCGGCTCAGCGAACCGATCGTGGGCCCCGGCTCAGTCGTAGCCCGGCCTCCGGGTAGAAGTTCTCCGCACGCTGCACCGGGATCCATTCGGCGTCCATTGAATCCTCCCCAGTGCGTCGAAGGCGCCCCTGAGTGCGGCTGCCGAAGCCCTGCGGCCGGATGATCCGGGCGCTGAAGATAGCCCCCGCGATCAGCGCCGTGCCGAGGATCAACCAGATCACCGGGGTGGCGATGCCACCGTGCAGCATTTGGCGGTTCTCGGCCTTGGCGATCGGACCGACTGCGGGGGCAACAGCTTTCGGCAACTCCTCGTAGCGGACCAGACCGGTGCTCTCCAGCAAGGTGAGGTGAGTCAGCACAAAGGCGTTTGCACTCTGGGCCAACGTGCGCACCGTGTCGCTCTCGGTGCTGGCCCGGATCAGCCCGATCACCGGAAAGATCTTGCCGTGGGCGGCCCGGAGCCGGGCGATATAGACGTCGTCGAAGTCAGTGCCGCTCGCGTCCTTCATCTCGTCGAGCCAGCGACGCTGTTCGGCGGTCGGCACGTCGGGCAGTTCCACCCCGACCTCTCTCGCCGCATTCCTGGACAGCAGGTCGAGCCGGACATGCTGAGCGGCGATCATCTGGCCGATTTGCCGGACGCGAGGCGCAACGCCCTTCTCGATCGCCATCTTGGAGGCCGGAATCTCCCACAGTCCGGCCAGGCGGACCTTGATGACGAAGTCGCGGTCCGCCTCGGTCAGGGCCCCCTCCTGGGTTTGCAGCGTGACGCCGGTTGCGGCCCCGACCGGCCCCACCATGAGCAGGGCACTTGCGGCGACCAGGACAGACAGTCGAAGCAGCCACGCGAACTTCGGTCTTCCTGCCCGGTATCTGGGTTGATTTGGTATCTGGTGCATGGCAGCCAACTCCGAACGCCGCTAAAAGCTCGATTGAAAATGAAGGGTGGTTACGTCGATATCAACGTACCCAGATGCGGACGGTGTCGAATGCGGGAATGGCCTGCACGCTTTCCATCATCGGAATTCGGTGCGACCCATCGCCGGCCCAGGCAGCGCATTCTGCCAAACCCCGACTCGGCAGCCCGGCGGGAACGTCGACGGTCACCACATCGGGGCGGGAGCCGCCCTTCTTGTCCTCGGTGGCCTTGAAGAATACCGAGCCGGGGGTCGGGTCAGGAGCCAGGGTGTTGCTCTCCAGCATCCGGCACGCGGTGTGGAAGTGTCCGCGCTGCAACGATTCCGCATTGAGCAGCGAGCTCTCCTTGTAGTAGCCGCCCTGCGCGGCAGCCAGGAATCGGTCCCGGACCAGGTTTCGGGTGCTGACCTTGATCTGGAAAGCCTGCCCGACTCGCACTCGCCTCGGCGCCGAGGAAATGATCAGGGTGGGGTTCTTAGCGTTCTCCCCAACCTCGCCGAACTCGGTGGTGACGCACCGATTGCCGGCCTGAAACCCGTCGTGCAGCTGCAGTTTACTGTTGTCGCAATTGTTCGCCAGAATGTCCAGCGGCGGAGCCGAGGCCGCAACCGTCGGCGCTGGGGTGGCGCCGCCGACCGCGTCATAGTTGACCGCCGGCGTCTTCGCCTGGGCGCCGGTGTGCCCGGTGTGCCCCGCGTTTGCCGACGCTCCGGCCGAACGAGAGTACGCCGAGATGGTTTTGACCTGAGCGCCTTCCGGCGCCGAACCGACCTTCACCGCGACGACCGCGGCTGCGGATACGGACAGTAGGCCCACGGTCAGCCCAGCCAGCATTCTCCGGCGGTGCGCGGCGGAGGCTGGTGTCGACGTCCTGTAGTTGCCGGTCATTATGTGCTCCTGGTGTCAGGGAGGTCAGGGGGTTGGTCTTTCAAGTTCAATCCAACCGCCCGGACGGCACATAAACCATTACCTGGATCTTACGTCAGAAGAATTTTGACATATAGCTCGATCGCTGCGATTAATTCATGAATACCTCAAAGAATACTTAAGGCCTTCCCTGCGCAATGTCCTCGGGGTGCGACCTTGCACCGACGATGCTCCAGTTGTCCACGATGCGCCGCGCCAAATTGCCTGGTCGGGCGCGTGGTCGGGTGGCTGCCAGGAGCATCGTGGGAGCATCGCCCGCAGCTCACCCGCCAGCGCGCCAGCCGTCAGCCATCAGTCACCGGCCATCAGTCACCGGCTTGGCCGAAAGAGTTCGCCGGTCAGAGGAGTTGGAGCTCGGGTTGGGCGATTTGGGGGGATGCCGCGCGGAGGGCGAGGAAGACCCGGCTGGCCACCCGCCATTCCTCGACCACCAGAAAGCCGGTCCGGGCGGCCACCCGGGCTAGCGCTAGGCTGCCGAGCCGGGCCCAGGGCAGCGGGTGAGCCCGCCGGCCGGCCGGGTCCACCAGGGTGATCGGGCCGATGTCGTCAACGCTGTCGTCGGGATCCGCCTCTACCAGCAGGAGGCCACTCGGGCGCAACAGTTCTCGGCAGCGGCGCAGCAGGGAGTCGGGATCTCCGCCGATTCCCACGTTGCCGTCCGCCAGCAGCACGGTGCCCCAGCGCCCCTCACCGGGCAGCGGGCCTTCGACCGGGCGGCGCAGCACGCAGGCCCCACGGTCGGCGGTCAACTGCACCGCATGCCCCGAAACATCCACTCCAAGCGCAGGAATTCCGGTTTCGGCGAGCGCACCAACGAGCCGCCCCGGACCGCAGCCGACATCCAGCACTGCGCCCTCGCAGCGGTTGAGCATTATTCTGTCAATACCGTCCGGATCACCGATCCAGCGCCCAACGTCCAGTGGCAGGCTCCGACCGTCGGCCGCTTCCACCCGGATGCGGCGTCCGTTCAGGGCCGCACCATAGACCTCCAGCGGATGCTCCGTGGTGAGCAGCTGTCGATGCAACTGGGCGAACCGGGAGTGTGGTGCCAGCTTCGCGACCGCGAGCGCATCGGCCGGGGTATCGACGTCGCGAAGCACGGGCAGCAAGTGCACCCGCAGCCCGAGGGAACGCAGCCGAGCCAGCTGGGCCGCGCCGGTGTCGTTGGTGGACATCGGGATGCCGGTGAATGCCCCTGGACAGTGTTGTTTGAAGCCGATCGCCCAGAACCCGCCGTCTTCGCTCAGCCCGAGCGCGGCATCGGCGCCGTTCCAGTCCCGGGTCAGCAGTTCCGCGGTCACCTGCGGGGTGTCCATCCCGACCAGCAATACCTCGGCAGTGGCGGTACCGGGCCGGGTGGTCTCGAAGACCTGCTCGAACGCCGCCGCCAGCCGCTGGCCCAGGCCACCCTGTGACTGCTCGATGACGTCGATCCCGGCGGGCAACCAATCACCGGCCGCGCCGTCCAACGCCAGTACCCGGCGGTCGACCTCGGCCGCTCGCACGGTGTCAAGCGTGTCGCGCAGGCTCGCGGCCGCGAGACCAGCCGCCTGTGCCGGCGAGAACCTCGACTGCAGCCGCGTTTTCACCAGCCCAGGCCGCGGCTCCTTGGCGATCACCAGCACCGTCCGGGACGACCTCATCGGGCCGGCACCCGGTGCAGCCGGCCTGGATGCCGCTCCCATGGCAGGGCGGCAGCCTCGTTCAGGCAGGCAAGAACGACGTCAACTCTCATGCCCCAAGACGCTAGGCGCCACAGGCGCAGGATGGCGGGGCTGAAAGATGACGGCACGCTTACGGCATCAGCGAGAGGCAGGTCTGCCCCACTCGAGACACCTAGAGTCCGGAAATGGCCGCCCCCGTTTTGATCCCGGCCGAGCTGGAACGAGAAGCCGCGCCAAGCCGACCATCCGGCAGCCTCGCAGTCGGTCGCAGCTCGGTCTGGACGATCGCGGCGGCTACCATGTTGGCCTGCTCGGTGGCCTGGCTGCTGCACCGCGTACTTCAGCCCCTGCCCGGCAACCAGTTCCTGGATCTACAGGTGTACCGGCTGGGCGGACGAGCCGTTCTGGCCGGCTCCGACCTCTATTCCTTCCGCTCCGCTCACAACGGGCCCTTCACCTACCCTCCCTTCGCCGCTGCGCTGTTCACCCCACTGGCCGGCTGGACAGTGCTGACCGGTGGGCTGATCATGGCCGCCGCCTCGCTCGCCGCCTTCGTGGCACTCGTCGTCCTGACCGTGCGTTATGCCACCCCGGGGCCGCTGCCGGTGGTGCTGCTCGTCGCCGCAGTCGCGATCCAGACCGAGGCTGTTGCCAGCAACCTCCTCTGGGGTCAGGTGAACCTGATCCTCGCCGCCCTGGTGGTCGCCGATGTGCTCCTGCCCCGCACTCCCTGGCCCAGAGGAGCCCTGATCGGGGTCGCCGTCGCGATCAAATTGACGCCCGCGCTGTTCATCATCCTGATGTTCGCGTCCGGGCGGCACCGGGCCGGGCGCAACGCCGCGCTCACTGCGCTCGCGCTGACCAGCGCCGCCTGGGTGGCACTGCCGGACGCGTCCCGCACCTACTGGTTCGACGCCTTGTGGCAGACCGGGCGAGTCGGTGCCATCGACGGTCTGCGCAACCGCTCGCTGTGGGGCCTCGTGCTTCGCCGGCACCTACCGGAGCCCCTCGGCCACCTGCTACTCGGTGCCGCTCTCCTGGCGCTGGCGCTTCTCGTGCTGAGCCGGGCCAGGCGGGCAACTCGCATCGGTGACCACCTCACCGCCGTCACCCTGATCGGCCTGCTGACCTGCCTGATCTCTCCGATCACCTGGAGCCATCACGTGGTCTGGCTGCTCCCCGTCGCCGCGCTGCTGCTGCACCGGCGAACCTGGTGGACCTGGCCGGTCCTGGCAGCCGTGGTCCTGCTCTCGGTTCACGACCTTCAACGCCTCATACCCGGACTAAGCGACCACGTGATAGCGCTGCAGACGGTGTTTCTCCTGCTGCTGGCCGGAGTGCTGCCGGTTTCGAACCGCGGCCGACGTCCCGGAGATGACGGCACCCTTACGACATCCGACGGTGGCCGCAGATTGACGCGGAACCCCACGTCAGGCGCCTATGGTCGAGGGATGGCAGCCCGGGTACTCGTGGTCGAGGACGACGCAACCGTTTCCGAGGTGATCTCGGCATACCTGGAGCGAGACGGCCATGACTGCCGCGTTGCGGTCAATGGGCTCGCCGCCGAGCAGGAATGGGCCCAATGGCGCCCGGACCTCGTGGTTCTCGACGTCATGTTGCCCGGGTTGTCCGGGCTGGAGGTGCTTCGCCGCCGCCGCACCGACGGGGACTCGACCCCGGTAGTGATGCTCTCCGCTCGGGGCGAAGAGGAAGACCGGGTCGTCGGCCTGGAGTTCGGCGCCGACGACTACCTGGTGAAACCGTTCAGCCCGCGGGAACTGGTGCTGCGGATTCACGGCCTGCTCCGCCGCGACCAGCGACTACGCAGCGATTCGCTGCTGCCACGCTCGGTCAGCCGCGGCGACCTGGTGATCGACGTACCCGGACGGATGATCACCCAGGCCGGTCGGCCGCTGGAGTTGACCAAGCGGGAGTTCGACCTGATCAGTTACCTGGTCAGCTATCCCGGTCAGGTCTTCACTAAACCCGAACTGCTGCGCCGGGTCTGGGGCTGGGACTTCGGAGACACCTCCACCGTCACCGTGCACATCCGGCGGTTACGGGAGAAGCTCGAGCGGGACCCGTCCGACCCACGGTTGATCCTGACCGTGCGCGGAGTCGGCTACCGCTTCACCGACGAGGTGAGCAGCCATGCCGACTCGTGACCTAGCGCTGATCATCGCCCTGACCACCGCGTGCTGCGTCCTGGTCGGGCTGATCGGGCTGATCGCCGTCCGGCTCCTGCGGCGGCGCCCGCTCCGGCTGACCGTGGTGGTGGCCGGTCTCGTGCCGGTCCTCGCGGTGGCCATCTCGGTACTGGTCAACGTCAACGCGATGTTCCTTTCCGGGCACGACTCGTTCGTCGTCCTGGTCGCGCTCGGCTGGGCGGTAGTGATCGCCGGTGGGCTGACCGTCGTCGTCGGGCACAGCGTGTCCGCCGGGGCGCTCGCCGTCCGGGAAGGGATGCGACTGCTGGGAAACCCCGAGGACAGGATCAGCGCCCCACCCGCATCCGATCTTCGCCGGCCCAGGTCTCGGTCTGATCGGTCCAGGCCGGACGCGTCTGGCTCCGGGGCGGCACCCGCGGAACTGGCGGCGTTGGTGGCCGAACTGGACGTGATCAGAGAGCGCCTGAACACCTCCCGCACCCGGGAGAAGGCCCTCGAGCAGAGCCGCCGGGAACTGGTTGCCTTCATGTCCCACGATCTGCGCACCCCACTGGCCGGGCTGCGAGCGCTCGCAGAGGGCGTGGAGGACGGCGTTGTGGGCGACGTACCAGCGGCGATGACCAGGATTCGGAGCACGGTGGACCGGCTGAGTCTGCTGGTCAACGACCTCTTCGAGCTGTCCCGGGTGACCGGTGGCGGACATCAGCGGCCCCGGCGACTGGTCAGCCTGGCGGAAGTCGCGATGGACGTGCTGACCGAGGTCTCCGACCACGCCCGAGCCTGCGGCGTCCAACTGCTGTATGACCTGCCCGAACCAGATGACCGGCTACCGGTCCTGGGGGACGCCGACGAATTGATCCGGGCGATGACCAATCTGGTGGCCAACGCCGTCCGCCACACCCAACCCGGCGGTACCGTGCAACTGATCGGAAATCGCGGGGCGGACGGGCAGATTCGGATCGCGGTCGTGGATGGTTGCGGCGGGATCCCCGATGCCGACCTGGCGCACGTCTTCGAGGCCGGCTGGCGGGGTAACCCGGCCCGCACCCCGGACGACGGCGGGGCCGGGCTCGGGTTGGCGATCGCCCGCGGCGTGGTCGAATCCCACGAAGGCAGCATCCTGGTCAGAAACATTGACGGTGGTTGCCTTTTCGAGCTCGCCCTACCGCTCGCCCAGTAGCGTACTCAGCACGGCGACCGACTAGCGTCGGCGTATGCCTGAACTGATCCTGCCAACCACCCGCCTGCACACCGCCTTCCTGGAGTGCCACGCTGACTGGGGCCCTGGTCTCCATGAGGACGGCTTCGGCCTGAATGCCGAGGACGACGTGGATTCGCCCGACGGCTTCGCCGCCTGGGTGCACGAGCGGGTCCGGCTGACGCATCCGATAGGCACTCCCTGCCCGGACGAGAAGCACGGCTCACCGCGCTGGATCGTCGACAACGGCCAGGTGCTCGGGGGCATCGCTCTGCGGCACTACTTCGACGACGGGATCGGTCACATCGGCTACGGCATTCGCCCGTCCGCGCGCCGCCGCGGGTTGGCCAGTTGGGCCCTGGGCGAGATGCTCGACGAGGCCCGCGCAGGCTTGGGCCTGGATCGCGTTCTCATCCCGTGTCTTGCGGACAACGTCGCCTCGGCCCGCACGATCGAACGCAATGGCGGCGTCCTGGAGGGCATCCGCGAAACCGAGCATGGTCCGCTGCGGCGCTACTGGATTGACCTTTCCCAGCGAACTGCGGGTTGAACCGCCTCAGCGGCCTTCGACCTCGAGCATCACCGTGACCAGGTCCTGCCAGGTCCGCAGGTGCGGGTCTCGGCTGGGGTCACGGCGATCGAAGGTGTAGGTGAGGGCGATCCCCCGCATGCTGCTCAGCAGCAATTCGCGGACCTGCGGGTAGCGCGGGTGGGCGGTGTACGGAGGGCCGAACATGTCGTCGATGTCGATCCGGATCACGCCGCCCAGACCGCGCTCCTCCGGGAGCAACGACCCGGCGATTTCGTCGTTCGTGCGCGACGCCGTCCACAGTTCGAGAGCGGCCCACCAGTGCGGCTCGTGGAAGGTCAGCCACAGCAGTTCCACCATCCGCTGCAGCCGGTCCGGGCCTTCGGGATAGGACCGGGCGATCTCCTCGGCGCGTTCGCGGGTGACAGCGATCCGCCGGGACGCGAGGTGTTGGGACGCCGCGACCAACAGCGCGCTCCGGGAAGGGAAGTGATGCAACAGGCCCCCGTGCGAGATTCCGGCCCGAGCTTGGATCCGGGGCGTGGTGGCGTTGCTGAAGCCACCCTCGATCAGGCAGTCGACCGCCGCGTCCAGGATTCGGTTCCGGCTGTCGGTTCGTTGCTCCTCGCGACGCCGGCGGTACTCCTCGGCGGCATCGCTGGTCGCGGGAGGGCCTTCGGCGGCTCCGCGCGCATCCCTGGCCATCGGCATCTCCCTGGTCATCGAGTCAGCCTAACGACCCGGCAAAACCACAGGTCAGCGCGCCTTCCAGCGGACCGTCAGAACCGGCTGCTAGTCTCACAGTCAGTTCTGTCGGTGATCTGCCGCCGACGGCGTCAGGTCGACGGATGGAGTCAGGCGATGCGAGATGCGGTCATCGTTGAAGCGGTACGGACGCCGGTAGGCAAGCGCAACGGCGGCCTGGCCGGCACCCATCCGGTCAACCTCTCGGCCCAGGTATTGATCGCGCTGGCCGAGCGCACCGGCCTCGATCCGGCGCTGGTGGACGACGTGATCTGGGGTTGTGTCACCCAGGCCGGCGAGCAGACCGGTGACATCGCCCGGACGGCAGTACTGGCGGCCGGCTGGCCGGAGAGCGTGCCCGGCGTGACCATCGATAGGCAGTGCGGGTCCAGCCAGCAGTCGGTGCACTTCGCCGCCGCCGGCCTGATCGCCGGGCAGTACGACGTGGTGGTTGCCGGTGGGGTCGAGTCGATGAGCCGGGCGCCGATGTTCTCGTCCGCGATGGGCCAGGATCCGCTGGGTAGCCGGTTCCTGGAGCGCTATCACCAGGTTGCCCCCAATCAGGGCATCGGCGCCGAGATGATCGCCGAGCGCTGGCAGCTCACCCGCACTCAACTCGACGAATTCGCCCTGGCCAGCCACGAGAAGGCAGCCACCGCCCAGGACGCCGGTCGGTTCGATGCCCAGATCGTTCCGGTGACCACGGACGCCGGTGACGTGGTGAGCAAGGACGAGGGCATCCGGCGGGGCAGCACGCTGGAATCCCTGGGTACGCTCAAGACGGTGTTCAAGCCGGAAGGCGGCGTCGTCACTGCTGGGAACGCCTCGCAGATCTCGGACGGTTCGGCCGCCCTGCTGATGATGAGCTCGGACAAGGCTCGGGAACTGGGAATGACCCCGATCGCTCGGGTGCACACCGCAGTCCTGGCCGGTTCGGATCCGGTCATCATGCTGACCGGGCCGATCCCGGCGACGCAGAAGGCGCTCGCCAAGAGCGGCTTGACGATCGACCAGATCGGGGCGTTCGAAGTGAACGAGGCGTTCGCGTCGGTCCCGCTCGCCTGGTTGCTCGACATCGGCGCGGACCCGAAGGCGTTGAACCCGAACGGTGGTGCGATCGCGCTCGGCCATCCCCTGGGCGGCTCCGGGGCCCGGCTGATGACGACTCTGCTGCACCACATGCGAGACAACGGCATCCGCTACGGCTTGCAGACCATGTGCGAAGGCGGCGGCCAGGCCAACGCCACGATTCTCGAGCTGCTCTGAACCCGCGACCGCGATCACGCTGAACAGGGAGACACCATGGAGATCACTGGCGCGGTAGCACTGATCACCGGCGGGGCTTCCGGCCTCGGCCTGGCCAGTACCGAGAAACTGCTCGAGGCGGGGGCGAACGTCGTCATTCTGGATCTGCCTGGTTCGGCCGGGCAGGCCGTCGCCGACAAGCTCGGCGATCGCGTCCGCTTCTCCCCCGGCGACGTCACCGACGAGGCCAGTGTCGGCACCGCCCTGGACCGGGCCGCCGAACTAGGCACGCTGAGGGTCGCGGTGAACTGCGCCGGTCTGGGCAACGCGGTCAAGACGTTCGGCAAGAAGGGCGCGTTTCCGCTCGCCGATTTCACCCGGGTCATCAACGTCAACCTGATCGGCACGTTCAACGTCATCCGGCTCGCCGCGGAGCGGATCGCGGCGAATGACCCGATCGCCGGTGAGCGTGGCGTCATCATCAACACCGCATCGATCGCGGCATTCGACGGCCAGATCGGGCAGGCCGCCTATTCGGCGTCCAAAGGTGGGATCGTCGGGATGACCCTGCCGATCGCTCGGGACCTCGCCAGTTACCTGATCCGGGTAATGACGATCGCCCCCGGCCTCTTCGATACCCCGCTCCTGGCCGGGCTTCCCGCTGAAGCGAAAGCCTCTCTTGGTGTTCAGGTTCCGCACCCGGCCCGATTGGGTGACCCGGCCGAGTACGGGGCGCTGGTGGCTCACATCGTGGCCAATCCGATGCTGAACGGCGAGGTCATCCGGCTCGACGGCGCGATTCGGATGGGCCCGAAGTAGCGGCTAGGGTTTGAGCTCGACCGGCGTGAGCCGGCCGGTCTGCGTCTGAAAACGGTTCCGCCCAGGGCATTTGATCGTGGACGTGTTGAGGTTCCCGTTCCACAGTTGCCAGACACAAACCTGCCCTCGGAAAATCACCCGGTCACCCTTTTCGATGTTTTCCAGCGGCTTGATTCGCTTCGCATTGGCCACCAATCCGGAGGGGTCTTCGGTCGATCGGGTCAGATCATTCGAAGGGCCCGAATCGGTCGACGACGCCCCTTTAGGTATCGAAATGACGGGCGGAACCTTCGGTGGTGTATCACCGGAACCCGATCCCATCAGGATCCAGCCGAGCGTCAATCCGCCGATAATTAGGACCAGCGAGACATAGGTGGCGATGACCCGTGGGATCCAGGTGACCAGCGTCCCTGGTTCCCTTTCCGAGTGTCGGCCGACGGTGGCCATAGAACTGGTTCTCCCGAGGTCAAACGGCCGGCGCGCCATTGTCGTGGCGCACGATGTCCTCAGAATGTACTCATCGGCAGGATTGACAACCTGAAAACAGCGACTTATTCGAGTTTCTTTATCACCTTTCATCACACCAGCAACAGATCACCCATACACCCCACACCACACCATTGTTTAAGGCCCGAAATTGCCGGGGCGTTAGTGGGTGTCATAGTATTTCTTGGCACCCGGATGGATTTGCACGGGCGCCGTCTCGGTGGCGGTTTCACGCTTGATGTTGCCGGCTTCGGGGTGCACCTTCACTAGGTCCGCCTGGTGCTCGAACAGCAATTCCGTCAACTGCTCAGCCAGGTTGGCATCCATGGTCTCCTTCACCACCAGCAGGTTAGGCACGCCGATCGTCGAAACCGCCTTCTGGGTACCGTAGACCGCCGGCTTGATGGTGGCTTCCTGATACACCGAGCCGAATTCGGACTGCAGCTTGGGTAGTTCAGCGTTCAGATCCAGGAACGTGACGCCGTTGCGCAAGCTGGTGGTCAGGTCGGTCACGCCGCTGGTCGGCAGTCCGCCGGACCAGAACATGGCGTCTACCGTGCCGTCTTTCATCGCCTGAACGGTTTCCGGCAGGGAGAGTTTCTGCCGGGTAACAGCTTTCTCCGGATCCAGACCGGCGGCGGCCAGCAACCGGAGTGCGATCACCTCGGTCCCGGAGTTCGGCGACCCGGTCGAGACCCGCTTGCCCTTCAGGTCGGCCAGCGTCCGGATTCCGGCATTGGAGCGCGCCAGCACCTGGGTGTAGTTGGTGTAAATCCGGGCCAGCGCCCGGATTGGCTGCGGTTCGTCGAAGCTGCCACGCCCGGTAGCGGCGTCCGCCGCGGTATCGGCAAGGGTGAACGCGATATCGCTGTCGCCGGCTACCACTCGGCGAATGTTCTCCACCGACGCGCCGGTCGCCTCGGCGGTCGCCGTCCAACCGGGTACGTACTGACCGATCAGCCGGGCATACCCGCCGCCGAGCTGGTAATAGACCCCGGTGGTGTTGCCGGTCGCGATCGAGAGCCGGCCGCTGTCGGCACCCGAATCGGTCGGGCCGCGCTCACCTCCGCAACCGGTCAGGACGGTCATCACCGCTACCAGTGCCGCCATCGTCGCCGAGACCACCGGCAGCCGCTTCGGTTGTGCAATCATCGATTTCGCCTCTCCTCAGAAATTCAAGGGCTTGCTCCGTGGACGTCGCGCAGTAGCAGATGCAGTCCCACCGCCAGGGCCAGCACCACGAGTCCGGCAATCACCGGAACCGGTTCCAGGAAGAGCAGCAACACCGCGGCGACGGTGCAGAGCAGGCGTTCCGGCACCCCGGCCGCGCGAACCAGCCAGCCACCGGTAGCGGCGGCGAGCGCGGCAACGGCGATCGCCGAGACCAGGGCCGCGAGCAGCACCTCGGGAAACGCGGCCCGACCGAGCAGCGCACTCCCGGCCGGGGTCAGCACGACCGCGAACGGCACCAGAAAGGCCGGCAGCGTGTAGCGAAACGTGGCGAAGGTGGTTCGGTAGGGGTCGCCACCGGTGATCGCGGCACTCGCCACGGCGGCCAGCGCGGTCGGCGGGCTGACCTCGGACAGGACGGCGTAGTAGAAGACGAACATGTACGTCTCGGCGTCCCCCACCCCGAGGGTACGCAGGGCCGGGGCGATGATCACGGCGGCGATCACGAAGGAGGCGGTCACCGGGACGGCGAGACCGAGGACCAGGACCGCGACCGCGGAAAGCGCCGCAGTCAGCAACAGCGCCACCCCGTGACCGCCGAAACTCCCTGCCGCGTCGACAATTAGCCCGGAGAGGTTGAGCCCCAGACCGGTCAGCGTGGTGATCCCGACGATGATTCCGGCCGCCGCTGTGGTCGCGGTAACGGCCAGCACGCTGGTGCTGCCGCGGGCCAGCGCGGCCAACACCAGAGGTGGGGTCATCCGGTCTCGGCGGTCGAGGAACGACAGCGCGAACGCGACCGCGGTGGCGATCACCACCGCCCGAAACACCGAGACATCGATCGCCAGCAAGCCAATGATCAAGAACAGCGAGCTGAAGTGGTAGCCCGAGCGCAGTAGCAACCGGCCGAAGCCGACGCCGCCGAATTCCACCGGCCGAGCCCCGAAGCGGCGGGCATCGATCTCGATCGCCAGCAGGATGCCGAGGTAGTACAGCAGTGTCGGGACGAGGGCGTACAGCATCACGGTCAGGTAGCTGACTCGCAGGTACTCGGCGATGATGAAGGCCGCCGCACCGAGCGTGGGTGGCGAGAGGATGGCGCCGATCCCGGCAGCGGCCAGCACCCCGCCGCCCTGATCGGCCGGATACCCGGCGCGGCGAAGCAGCGGCCAGGCGACCGCGCCCAAGCTCACCGCAGTCGCCGTCCCGGAACCGGAGACGGTCCCGAGCAGGAACCCGGCCAAGGTCACCGTGCGGCCCGGCGCGGACCGCGAGCGGCGGAACGCGGCCAGAGAGAGATCAAGGAAGAACCGCGCCGCACCGGACAGTTCCAGTACCGCGCCATAGAGCGCGAACAGCACGATGTAGGTCGCCGCGACGTCGAGTGGGACGCCGAACAGGCCCTCGGTGGTCATGTACAGCTGCTCGACGATCCGCTGCCCGCCGTAGCCGCGGTGCCCGATCGCCCACCCGGCCGGCAGGTACCCGCCGTAGTAGGCGTAGAGCAGGAAGCCCACGCAGACCGCCGGCAGCGCCCAGCCGGTGCTTCGCCGGGTGGCCTCGAGCACCAGCAGCACGGCAAGCCCGCCGAACACCAGGTCACTGGTTGCCGGGTCGAACGTGCGGCCGACGAAACCGTCCGGGTCGAGTATCGGGTAACCAGCGGCCGCCAGGCCGGCGACGGCCAATCCCCAGTCCACCGGCGCGGGGCGCCCGCCGGGCTGCCCGTCCCAACGGAAGCAAATGAAGATCAGCGCCAGGGTGACGGCGAGAAACGCTGCCCGGTAAGGCAATCCGCCATGCGGATCGGGGACGAAGACCCGGTACACGGCAAATACCGACAGCGCCGCGGCGACCACCAGCACCGCGCGTCGAATCCACGTCGACAGCCCGGCTTCCGGCCGTTCGACGTCGACGTCCGGCTCCATCGGTGGCGCCGATCCCCTCGACTCGGTCACCCGGTCACGGTAGATCACCCGATAACGGACAGTCCACCCTGATCGGGCCATTTACCCCAGCGGCGACACGATCAGGCGTCGCGACGAGTCAGGACGACGATCCCGACGGCCAGCACCGCGATCACCCATCCGAGCAGCACGAACAACCCCGACCAGGGGGACAGCAAGCTGAACGGTCCGGATCCGTCGGGCACCTGGGCGTAGACCGCTTGGGCTGCGGCGATCGGCACGTAGGGCAGCACGCGGTGCTCCAGTTCCGCCGGCAAGGCCGGACCCAGCATCGCCGGCAGGATCAGCAACCCGGCGACGAAGACCGTGATGGCGACGGCGGTGTGCCGAAGAGCAGCGCCGAGACCCAGTCCGAACAGTGCCATCGCCACGGCATAGCCAGTGGCACCAGCGACCGCTCGCAGCGCCCCTGGATCGCCGAGCCCGGCGCCGGGATCCCCGATCATCGCCTGGCAGACACCGAAGGCAGCCAAGCACGTCGGTCCCAGCACTGCCGCCGTGACGACGGCCAGGACCAGCGCCTTGGCCAACAGCAACGGCCACCGCCGAGCGACCGCCGTCAGACTCGCACGGATCAGCCCACTGCCATGCTCGCCGGTCATCTGCAGAATCCCGAAGACGCCGATGATCAGGGCGGACAGGTCGAGCCCGATGAACGTCACGTCGATCGCCTTGTCGAGACTCGGTGTCACCTCACCGCTGCGGATCTGGCCGCCGTAGCCGTGACCGAAAGCGGCGCTGAAAGCCACCGTGAGGATCGCCGTGCACCCGAGGATGATCCAGGTCGAGCGGAGCGAGCGCAGCTTGGTCCACTCCGACCGGGCCACCCGGCCGAACGTCACCCCGGTCATAACGATCCGCCGCGGTCGGTGCCGAACTCCACCGCTGCCCGGGTGAGCTGCAGGTAGGCCTGTTCCAGCGAAGCTCGTTGGGGTGCGAGCTCGTACAGCACGAGCCCTTTTTCGGCCGCCAGCTCGCCGATCGACTCGGCACTCGCCCCGCGCACTCGCAGCAGGCCCGGCTCGACCGGAGTCACCGTTGCGGCCCGCTCGAGGAGCAGCTCGGCCAGATCCGTGGCCTGCGGAGAACGAACCAGGACCTGGTTCACGCCGACCCGCGCGATCAGGTCCTGTACCGGGGTGTCCGCGAGCAACCGGCCACGGCCGATGATCAGGAGATGATCGGCGGTCACGGCCATCTCGCTCATCAGGTGGCTGGAGATCAGCACGGTGCGGCCCTCGGCGGCCAGTGTCTTCAGCAGGGTGCGGATCCAGATCACGCCGTCGGGATCGAGCCCGTTCACCGGCTCGTCCAGGATGATCACCGCCGGGTCGCCGATCAGAGCGGCCGCGATTCCGAGCCGCTGGGCCATTCCCAACGAGAAGCCACCCGCCCTGCGCCGCGCTACCGATTCCAAACCGGCCAGCGCAAGGACGTCCCACACCCGGGCCGGGGGAATGCCATGCGTCTGAGCCAGCGCAAGCAGGTGATGAAACGCGGTGCGGCCCTTGTGAAACGACTTGGCCTCCAGCAAGGCGCCAGCCTGTCGCAGCGGAGCGGCATGCCGGGTGTACGGGCGGCCGGCGATGGTCGCGATCCCCGAGGCGGGACGATCAAGCCCCACAATCATTCGCATGGTCGTGGACTTGCCTGCGCCGTTCGGCCCCAGGAATCCAGTCACCTGGCCAGGGCGGACCGTGCAGGACAGATTGTCAACGGCGATCTTGTCGCCATATCGCTTGGTGAGTTCGTGGATTTCAATCATGGTCTCTACTGAATCCCGCCCCCGGTCAGGGACGACAGTGCCGGTCGCGGGGTACCGACCGGACGAAAGATGTTCAGTGATGACGCGGAAACGACTTTGGACTACGGGCGCACTACTTTCGTAGGGACTTCAGGCCGACAACGGCGCCGCCCGCGTACCGTGGTGGGGTGGACACGGCGATCAGACGCGCGGCGGTGGAGGACGTCTGTGTCACGGCGGCCGCGGTCTTCATCTCCGTGCTGGTGATGCGGGTTCCCACGCCGATCCTCGAACCGCTCGGTGGCGCGACGATCACGGCCCAGGTCGCGCTGGCGGGATGCTTGCTGTGGCGACGACGAGCGCCGCTCACCGTCCTGTGGATTGCCACCCTCGCGGCCGCGTCCATCACGCTTGCGGAGACGGTGTCGCCGGGCAGCCTCGTGCCGGCCGGCCTCGGGCCAACCAGACTGCCGTGGATCCCGCCCGCGGCACCGTTCGCGGTGTACAGCGCGATGGTCTACGGCCGGGACCGGCGCACCGCCTGGGTGGCCGCGCTGGTCCTGACGGTTCTCGGCTGGCATTTCTGGGATGCTCCGGCGGACGCCCGGTGGCCCGTTCAGAGCGTGCTGTTCATCGGTGGCCCTGCGCTGCTGGGGTTGTACGTCGCCGCCCGCCAGCGCCTGTTGGGCTCGCTCGTCGACCGGGCCGAGCGGGCCGAACGGGAGCAATACCTGCTGGCGGAGCGAGTTCTCGCGGAGGAACGCTCACGGGTGGCGGCGGAGATGCACGACGTCGTCACGCATCGGGTCAGCCTGATGGTGTTGCAGGCTGGGGCGCTGCGGGTCAGTAGCGCGAACGAGGAGGTCCGGTTGGCCGCCGAGGAACTGCGAATGACCGGGTGCCGGGCGCTGGAAGAGTTGCGCGATCTCATCGGACTGTTGCACGGAACCGCCGTCGGCGTCGTCGACGACCTCTCGCCGGAAGCGCTCGGCGCCCCGACCGCTGTGCCAAACCTGGCCGCATTGGTGGACGAATCACGGTCGGTGGGAGTTCGGGTCGAACTGCTCGAGGAGGGCAGCCCGGCTGTGTTGGCGCCGATCATCGCGCGCACCGCGCACCGCGTCGTCCAGGAAGCCCTGACGAACGTGCGCAAGCACGCTCCCGGGGCGAGCGCGCAGGTACACGTCCGCTACCTGCCGACTGGAGTGCGGCTCAGCGTCCGGAACACGGCGCCCACCCGGCCAGTCGATTCCGCGCTGTCCACCGCAGGCTCCGGCTCCGGGCTGACCGGCCTGCGACAGCGGATCGAACTGATCAACGGCTCCTTGCAGGCAGGGCCTGCGCGCGACCCGGCGCACGTCGGCGGGTTCCACGTCGAGGCGTGCCTACCCGCCGACATTGCGGTCGCTGAGACGGCGGGGTCTTCCCGTGAATCGTGAGCTGACCCGGGTTCTGGTGGTCGATGACGAGCCGATGGTTTGTGCGCACCTGGTGACGATCCTTGGCTCGGCCGCCGATATCGACGTCGTTGACCAGGCCTATGACGGGGCCGCCGCGGTGGACTCGGTCCTACGACACCGACCCGACGTCGTCCTGATGGATCTTCGGATGCCCGGCGTGGACGGCTTGACCGCTATCGAACGGATCGCCGCGTTCCGCAACCCCCCGGTGATCGTGGCGCTCACCACCTTCGACGCCGACCACTATGTCTTTCGCGCGCTGACTGCCGGCGCCGCCGGCTTCCTGCTCAAGTCCACTCCACCGGAAGATCTGATCGATCTGGTCCGAGTCGCCGCCGAAGGGCACACCGTCCTCTCCCCCGCTGCCACCCGACGGCTTTTGGTCACCGCCAGGGAGCAACAACGATCTCGGGACGACGGCCTCGCCCGGCTGAGCGAACTCACCGAGCGCGAGATTCAGGTCCTGATCGGCATCGGTGAAGGGCTGTCCAACGCGCAGATCGGGGCGCGTCTCTACCTCACCGAGGCGACCGTCAAGGGCTATGTCTCCCGGCTGCTCACCAAACTGGAATGCGCCAACCGCACCCAGGCCGGCCTGCTCGCGCACCAGGCCGGCCTCCTCCCCGCTCAACCCAGCGCTCAATCCCCGCCGGGTGTCCGCACCGGGCCCAGCTCGGACAGCTGGTAGCCGTCTGGATAGGTATCGCTCGCCATGCCGGGGGTGAACCACGAACCGTCGTCCGGTGGTTGCCGTCGAACCACCGCCCGGCGCCCCGCCAGAGCCCCCCGCACCACCGCCTGGGTCGTGCGCCGTGGCGCCGGCAGACCGAGCGCAGCGCAGAGCCGGGGATCGAGGAACTCGCCGGCGACTTCCGCCGTCCGTTTCCGCAACGGTCCGGGTAGCCGCGAGGCGAGAAACGGCAAGGTGCGGCCGGTCAGCCGAGCACCCTGCGGGCTGTACCTGACCTCCCGAGCCTCGTACTCGTCGAGGAAGTCGGCCATCGCAGCATACGAGCCGGGGATCGAACGGATGCCCATCCGCCGGCCGAGTTCGGTGTAGAACCGATGGGTGGCGTCCAGCTCCAGAGCGGAGACCGGTCGCCAGCCGAACCGTTCCGCGAACCGGGTGGGCACCACCGCGAAGGTGGTGAGGATGTACCGGTAGTCGTCCTGCTCGATGTCCCACCGGTGGTGCATCCGGTTCAACCGACGGATCACCTCCCGGGAGCGGGGATGGTCCAACCCCTGCTCGAACAGCTCGTACATCATCAGGCCGGTGTCCCGGGCCCGCTTCATCGTCTGGTTCTCGATCTCGCCGGTCTCCGCCAGCAGAACGGCCATTCTGGGAACGGCGAAAGACCGGTAGAACGCCAGGTTCCAGCCGAACCGGAACTCCCACGGCAGCTCCACCATCGACGTCAGCCGGTAGATCGCCTCGAACTCCTGCTCGACGTCCATCGTCTCGATCTGCCGCAACCGCTCGTACCGCTGCGGATGCGCCCGGAACCGCTTCATCGTCCCCTCACGTGACTGTCTCGCCTGGTCGTCGTCCAGCGAGCACTTTGTCATGATCTGCGATCTCCCCGCGTCGCCCCGCTGCCCGACGAGCGCCAAGATCGCCCTGCCCGACCGGCATCAAGATCGCCAGGTGTGCCCGACCAGCACCAAGATCGCCAGGTGTGCCCGCTTTGAGGCCGACAATGGGCCCATTAGCGGGCACAGTTGGCGATCACCTCCACCCCATCCCGTGATCATGCACGGTTGCCCACCCATGAGCCGTGATATGCCAGCAGGGCAAGGTGCTGGGTTACACCGAGAGCGGGTGGGGTTCGCGGGCCTCGGGGGACGGCGTGGGTTGGGACGTCGGCACGGGAAAGGCCACCTCGACGAACAGGCCGCCGGACAGCCGGGACCGTACCGTCAGGGTGGCATCGTGCGCGGCGGCGATCGCGCTCACGATCGAAAGCCCGAGGCCATGATGGCCGTCATCGGCGACCCGGTGCAGCCGCTGGAACGGTTCGACCAGGCGCTCAACCTGATCCGGCGCGATCACGGCACCGCTGTTCGCGATGTAGAACACCAGCCGGTCGCCCTGGGCCCGAGTTCCGATCTCCACCCAGCCGCCGGGCTTGTTGTGATGCACCGCGTTGTCCAGCAGATTGGCGACCAGTCGTTCGATCAGCGGCGGGTCGCCGAGGATCGTCGCCGCCGAGATCGCCGGATCGACCTGCAGGCCGAGCCGATCGATCTCCGGGCTCCGGTCCCGGAGCACCCGCTCGATCAGCGAACCCAGGTCGAGCGCCTGATACCGATCTCGGCCGTGCTCGCTCTCGGAAAGCGTGATCAACGATTCCAGCAGTCGTCCGCGTTGCTCGCTGATCGCCAGCAGCCGCTGGAAGTTCGATCGGAACGATTCCACCGTGGCATCCGGGTCGATCAACGGTTCCTCGAGCAGCGCGTGTTCCACGGTGAGCGGGGTGCGCAATTCGTGCGCGGCATTCGCGACGAACCGCTTGTGACCCTCGAGCGCCACTTCCAGCCGGGCCAGCAGGCTGTCGATGGTGTCCGCGAGGTCCTTGATCTCGTGCCGACGACCCGTGATCCCCAGCCGTTCATGCAGGTTGCGCGCGGAGATCTGGCGAAGCGTCGCGGTCATCATGCGCACCGGGCGGAGCACCCGACCGGCGATCAGCCAGCCCAGGGGGATCGCAAACAGGGCCACGATCAGCAGCGCGATCCCGGCCAGAATCAGCAACTGGTACAAGTCCGGCGACGGATCTTGCGGCTGCGGAATCCGGACCGTAGGCCCTGCCCAGGAGCCGTCAGGCAAGACCGGCACCCCATCCACCTTTGAAACCCGTGGGGCCTCCACATCCGCCCTGTCTCTGTCCTGGGATCTCCAGATCAGCAGATAGGTGATCACCAGCAAGGCCACGCCCAGCACGATCGTGAGCACGCTGTAGGAAAGGGCCAGTCGCACCCGCAACCGCAGCGGAACATCGGCAGCGAGCCCGGCCCGGGACCGCAAGGAGCGCAGGAAAGAGGGCATCTCAAATCCGATATCCGCCGCGGGCAATGGTTTCGATCAGCGGCGGATCACCGAGCTTCATCCGCAGTCGGTTGATCGTCGCCTTCACCGTGGTGGTGAACGGGTCGATCGCCTCGTCCCAGACCCGTTCCAGCAATTCCTCGGCCGACACCAGCCGATTCCGCCCGGCGAGCAGGTACTCCAGCACGGCGAACTCTTTGGGGCTCAGTGCCAGCCGCACCCCGGCGCGGGTGACGATCCGCAGCGACGGATCGAGCCGCAGGTCGCCGTGCACCAGGACCGGCGGGACCGCCGGCTGGGAGCGCCGGCCGAGCGCCCGGATCCTGGCGACCAGCTCGGCAAAGGCGAAGGGCTTCGGCAGGTAGTCGTCGGCTCCCAGGCTGAATCCGTCCACCCGGTCGGCAATCGTGCTCGATGCGGTGAGCATCAACACCCGGGAGGACGACGCCCGCGCCACCATCGACCGGCAGACCTCGTCCCCGTGGACGCCGGGAAGGTCCCGATCCAGGACGACGACGTCGTAATCGACCACCGCACCGCGTTCCAGCGCGTCTGCGCCGTCGTAGACGACGTCGACTGCCATCCCCTCCCGGCGCAACACCCGCGCCACCGTGTCGGCGAGTTCGGCGTGATCCTCAACCACCAGCACCCTCATTGCGCACCCCTCAGGCGGGCCCCACCGCTCGCTTGTCGGTATCAGGTTCTCCATCGAGGTTATCCCGCACCCGTCACAGCGCGGTCACAACAGCACTGACCGCGTTGTGACCGCCTGCCCTCTAGAACTGCCTCATCAAGGCTCTGTTCGGAGCAGATTCGACCACCTGAGATGAGGAACCGTGACCCCGATACTGGAAACCGAAGGCCTCAGTAAGCGTTACGGCCGCAAGCCGGCCCTGAGCGACTGCACTTTGACGCTCCCGCCCGGTCGGATCGTCGGCCTGGTCGGACCCAACGGCGCCGGAAAATCGACCCTGCTCGGGCTGGCCTGCGGGTTGATCCGACCCACCGCCGGCTCGATCACAGTGCTCGGCGAGCGCCCGGCCGCGAATGCGACCCAGCTCGCCCGGGTCGGGTTCGTCGCTCAGGACACCCCGGTGTATTCCGGACTGTCGGTCGCCGACCACTTGCGGCTCGGGGCCCGGTTGAACCGGAGCTGGGACCAGCAGCTCGCGGAACAGCGGATCAAGCAACTCGGCCTGGACCCCGCCCAGCGGGCCGGCCGGCTCTCCGGTGGCCAGCGCGCCCAGCTCGCGCTGACCATTGCCGCCGCCAAGCGACCCGAGCTGCTGATCTTCGATGAGCCGGTCGCTTCCCTGGACCCGCTGGCTCGACGCGCGTTCCTGCGGAACCTGCTGGAGTTCGTCGCCGAGCTCGACGTCAGCGTGGTGCTCTCCTCGCATGTCCTGAGCGACCTGGAGCAGGTCTGCGACTACCTGGTCGTGCTGGTCGCCTCCCGGGTTCAGCTCGCCGGGGACGTGCAGGACCTGCTGGCCGAGCACTACCTGCTGTCCGGATCGCGCGCCGATCTGGCCGGCCTTCCCGCGACGATCGAAGTGATCCAGGTCGAGCACACCCCGCTCCGCAGCACTGCGGTCGTGCGCTGCACCACACCGATACCGCGCGCGATCCTGGACGCGGAACCCGTCAGCCTCGAGCAGATGACCATGGCCTACCTCACCCGTGCCGTCGAGATGTCCGAACCCAGCTTCTCGACCAAGGCTTTGGAGGTACAGCGATGATCTGGCTGGCCTGGCGGCAATTCCGCATCCAGCTGCTGGTCACCCTGGCCGCAATTGCCGCGCTGGCGATCTATCTAGTCTTCTTTGGCCGGGGGGTCCACCATTTCTATGACACCCAGATCGCGGGGTGCACCGGTGAAACCTGCGCCAATGCCCAGGAAGTCTTCAATGACAAGTACTTTAACGAGAGCATGCTGATCGGGGCGGCTCTGCTCTTCCTTCCCGCCCTCATCGGCTGCTTCTGGGGGGCGCCACTGATCGCTCGCGAACTGGAGACCGGCACCCACCGCCTGGTCTGGAACCAGAGCGTGACCCGCACTCGCTGGCTGGCGGTCAAGCTCGGGTTCATCGCGCTCTTCAGCCTGGCGGTCACCGGGTTGCTCAGCCTGCTGCTCAGCTGGGCAGCCCAGCCGATCGACAAGCTCTTCGGCAGCCGGTTCGGACCGATGACCTTCGACTCCCGCGACATCGCCCCCCTCGGTTACGCCGTCTTCGCGTTCATCCTCGGCACCACCATCGGGCTGCTGATCCGCCGCACCCTGCCGGCGATGGCCGTCACCCTGGCGATCTTCATCGCCGTACAGATCGCGATGCCGACCCTGATCCGACCGCATCTGATGTCACCGATCACCTCAACCGTGGCGTTCACCAGCGACTTCCTGGAGAACAAGCAAATAGACGGCATCGGTTCCAGCGGCACCAGCGGCGGCAGCTCCGGCGACACCACGCCGGTGGGCATCTTCGGGTACAACAAGCCCGGGGCTTGGGTCCTGTCGTCACCGTTCCATGCCCTGTTGAAGGCCGACGGTAGCGCCTTCACTCGGGTCGACATGCGCAGCTGCATGACCGGAGAGCAGACCAGGGACGGGACCTGCCTGGCCTCGAAGAATGTTCACTTCAACATCACCTACCACCCCGCCAGTCGGTACTGGACCTTCCAGTGGATCGAGACCGCAATCTTCCTGGCTCTCGCCCTGGCCCTGGCGGCCGTCTGCTTCTGGCGCATCCCCCGCGGCTTCAGCTGACTCTCGACCTGACGACCAAACTAACTTTTCCACAACAGCTTTGGAGATATCACGATGCTTTGGCTGACCTGGCGGCAATTCCGCCTGCAGACCCAGATCACCCTCGCCGCGCTGGCCGCGCTCTCGATCTACCTGATCATCCAGGGCCGGGGAATCCACGACTTCTACGACACCCAGATCGTCGGATGCCAAGGCGACGCCTGCTCCAATGCCCGAATCCTGTTCCAGGACAAGTACCAGGCTCCGGTCGCCTTGGTCGGCGCGCTGCTGCTCGGGATACCGGCGATCATCGGCATCTTCTGGGGTGCGCCACTGATCGCTCGCGAATTGGAGACCGGCACCCAGCGGCTGGTCTGGAATCAGAGCGTGACCCGCAGCCACTGGCTCGCCGTCAAGCTCACCTTGATCGCCCTGTTCAGCCTGGCCGTCACTGGGCTGCTCAGCCTGCTGCTGAGCTGGGCCGCCCAGCCGTTCGACAAAATCTTCGGCAGCCGATTCGCGGCGATGACCTTCGACTCGCGCGACGTCGCCCCGCTCGGCTACGCCGTCTTCGCCTTCGTCCTCGGCACCACCATTGGCCTCCTGATCCGCCGCAGCCTGCCGGCGATGGCCCTCACCCTGGCCATCTTTGCCGCCGTGCAAATCGTCATGCCAACCGCGATCCGGCCCAATCTGATGTCACCGATCACCGCGTCGGAAGCACTCACCGCCGAATCCATCGAGCGCGCCCATGGATTCGGGTTCAGCAGCGCGGACGGCGATGGTGGCGGCAGCACCCCGATGAGCCTCTTCGGCTACACCAAGCCCGGAGCCTGGGTCATCTCGTCGGGTCGCCTCCCGATCCTCAAGGCCGACGGCAGCGCCTTCACCCAAGCCGACAACAAGGCCTGCTTCACCGGATCCCCGGAAAAGGACTTCCAGTGCCTGGCCGCGAAGAACCTGCACTTCGACCTCACGTACCACCCGGCCAGCCGGTACTGGACCTTCCAGTGGATCGAGACCGCGATCTTCCTGGCCCTCGCCCTGGCCCTGGCCGGGCTCTGCTTCTGGCGTCTCCCCCGCACCACCGCCTGACGCCGAAAACCTCTGCCGTGATCATGCACGGTTGCCCCCTCCTGCAGAGCAACCGTGCATGATCACGGAAAGAGGGGGCAACCTTGCCGGGCCCACTGCCCGAAGGTTGGGGAATCACGGGAGGGTTGGTCAGCTGCCTGAATCGTCGGGCTGGACACCCTGGTCGCCGCCGCGCGGGCCGCCACCGCCACCGAAGCCGCCGCCTTCCGGGGCCACCCCGGAGGTCACGGTCGCCACCGCAGTCGCCGAGCCGAGTTCACCGGAGGCCGCCAAGCCACCGATGCTGGTCCCGGACGCCGTCCCACCGGAGTAGATCTTGTACTCCTTGCCGGACTCGATCTTGTCCGACGAGAAGACCAGGTTCTGCATTGTCTTCGAGGTGACGAACGTGGCCACCACCTTGCCATCGGAATCGACGACCTGGAGCGTGGTCCCGGCCGCGACGGTGGAATCCAGAGTGGCCGAGAGCCAGGCCTGCTCGGAATCCGTGCTCGGCGCGACGGCCATCCCGGAACTGCCGGCGGCAAGCAGAACCCCGCCGGTGACGTCGAAGGTCCCGTTGACGTCGAGGGCACCGTTGCCGCCCTGCTCGGGCCCGTTGACCACGACGGTGCCACCGGAGATCGAGGCCGTGCCGTTGGAATCCAGGCCATCCCCCTGCGAGTCGACCACCAGCGTGCCGCCCGTCACGACCCAGGAGAAATCGCCGACGTCCTCGCCGCCGCCACCGCCGAAGCCGCCGCCGGTATCCGCGGTATCGGCGCTGCTGCCGGACGCGTTCACCCCGTCATCACTGGAGACGATGCTGACGTCGCCGCCGTTCACCGTGATGTGCGCGGCTTCCAGCCCTTCGACCGTCGAGGTGAGCTTCACCGTCCCCTTGTCGATCACCAGCGCGGTCTCGGCGTGCACGCCGTCATCCCCGCTGGCCAGGCTCAGGTCGGCGCCGTTGAGATGGACGGCGCCATCGCTGTGCACGGCGTCGTCGGCGGAGTCGACCTTGATCGTGCCGCCTTCCAGCACGCTGATCACGCCAGCCTTGAGACCCTTGGTCGACGTCTCGTCAGACGGAGCGACCGCGCTTCCGCCACCGCTGAACACATCGAGGGTGCCACCGGTGACCACCAGATCGGTGACGGCGTCCGCGCCGTCCCCCTGGGCGGTGATCTTCACCGTGCCACCGGTGAGCGAGATGTATCCGGAGTCCGCGTCGGTGTCGTTGTCGGCCTTCAGCCCGTCGCCACCGGAGGTCACGGCGATCGTGCCACCGTTGATCACCAGGTAGTCCTTGCCCCGGATGCCGTCGTCGATCGCGTTCACCGTGACGTTGCCGGACTCGATCACCACGCCGTCCTTGCCGGTGATCCCATCGTTGCCCTTGCCGTTCACGGTCAATGCGCCGGTACCGGTGATCGTCAGATCGGCGGCGCTGAACAG
>DATINJ010000245.1:0-24595 GCA_035474375.1 Kineosporiaceae bacterium
CACCGGGCAGATCCCGCAGGCACAGTCGGCACAGCAGGCACAGCAGCGGTTCCCGCAGGCCCCGCAGAGCTTCCAGGATCCGTTGACCACTCCGACCGGGCTGTTCCGGGCGGCGCCCAACCCGAGCGTCCCCACCGGTCCGATCAGCCAGGAAAGCAACTCGAACGGCTGGGACGACCTGCCGACCGAGCTCGCCGCCCGGGCTGCCGCTGCGGCCGGGTACCGGCCCAGCGAACCGAACCTGCCGATGATCGGCGACGATTTCAGCCCGGACTTCAACGATCCGACGCCGATCTTCGACCAGATCTCGGTCTGGTTCACCGCCGAGCCGGACAGCTCACCGGCGGCGGCACAGTCCGAAGGCGAGCAGGTCATCGACCTGCGGACCGAGGACGAGCGTCGTCCTTCCAACCGTTGGGCGTCTCTGGGCGACCAGCGCTGGTTGGCGACCAACGCCCGGGCCGCTGCGGCTCCGGACACCGAGGGCACACTGGAGACTGGGCTGCCGAAGCGCCGCCCGGGAGCCAACCTGCTGCCCTCGGCGGCGACCGCTGCGGCGAACCCGATGTCCCCCGCACGATCCATTCCGGCTCGACCAGCTGCGGTCGACCGGTCGCACGGTGATCAGCCGGGCGAGCAGGACAACGAGCAGAACGCGCAGGATGCAGCAATCGTGCGCGGTCGGCTGGGCAGCTATCAGCGCGGCTTGGCGAACGCCCGAAAGGCGCGAAGCCAGTCGAGTCCGGCCCCGGCGTTCGACCCGGTGGGCGCAAGCTTGTTCACCGTCAACAGCGAGGCCGGCGACAACGCCGGCCGGCCATCCGGGGAGCAGGGAGGAGACCAGTGAGCACCGGTACCGGTACCGACGTCACCTGGCTCGTCGATGGGTTTGCACAGCGAGTTCCGGGGGTGGCTCACGCCGCCGTCGTATCGGCCGACGGGCTTCTCGTCGCCAGCTCGGTGGGTCTACCCAGAGATCGAGCAGACCAACTGTCGGCAGTGGCCTCGGGCCTCGGCAGCCTCACCAACGGGGCCGCGATGTGCTTCTCGGCGGGAGCGGTCGTGCAGACCGTCGTCGAGATGCAAGGTGGGTTCCTGCTACTGATGGCAATCTCGGACGGGTCGTGGCTGGCAGTGCTGGCCGCGCCCACTTCGGACATCGGGCTGGTCGGGTACGAGATGACGCTTCTGGTCGATCGCGTCGGGCAGCACCTGTCGCCCGAACTGCGTCAGACCGGCCACGGTGGCTCGTTGCCGCCCGCGTGACACCGCCGATGGACGAATATTCCTCACCCGAGGGCAGCGAGCCGCCCTCGATGGTGCGACCGTATGCACGTACCGGCGGTCGCACCCGGCCCGTGCACGATCTCGACCTGGAGGCCCTGGTGGTGACAACCGTCACCGGTCAGGACCCTTCGATGAACGATCTGCTTTCTCCGGAACACAGCACAGTGATCGAACTGTGTGAAGAAACGATCTCCGTAGCGGAGATCGCTGCTCGGTTGCAGACCCCGTTAGGGGTTGCTCGTGTGATCATCGCGGACATGGTGGAGCTTGGCCTCGTCGAGGTACTGGCCACCGCGAACGCCTCAGGGGACGAACGCGATCCCGCATTCTTGAGGAGGGTGCTCAGTGGCCTTCAGCGGCTCTGAGAGCCGGGCAACCCGGTCGACGAAGATCGTCATTTCCGGTGGGTTCGGATCAGGCAAGACCACCTTCGTCGGGGCGGTGTCGGAGATCATGCCGCTCCGCACCGAGGCGGTGATGACCCAGGCCAGTGTCGGGCTCGACGATCTGTCGGCGACCCCGAACAAAACCACCACCACGGTGGCGATGGACTTCGGCCGGATCAGCATCGACCAGGAACTGGTGCTGTACCTATTCGGTTCACCAGGCCAGAACCGGTTCTGGTTCATGTGGGACGACCTGGTCCGTGGTGCCATCGGCGCCGTGGTACTGGTCGACACCCGCCGGCTGGAGGACTGCTTCGGGCCGATCGACTTCTTCGAGGCGCGAAACCTGCCCTTCGTGGTGGCGATCAACGCCTTCGACGGGCTGCTCCGGCATCGCCCGGAGGACGTCCGAGAAGCCCTGCAACTCGGTAGCGAGGTGCCGGTCCTGGTCTGTGATGCCCGAGAGAAGGAATCGGCCAAGCAGACCCTGATCTCCGTCGTGGAGCATGCCCTGGCCACCTGGAGCCGCGCCTAACCGCCGTCTCAACACCGCTGTCTCGACGCCCTCGCGGGCGCCGTCCAACGCTCGTGATCATGCAAAAGTTGATCCCCTTGTGGGCAACCTTGCATGATCACGTTTGGTTTGTGGACTTATCCACAGGTCACCGGGAAGGTCTGGTCAGTCCGGGAGCAGCAGGCCGTCGGTGATCAATGCCCGGACGGCGGGTAGCAACTCGGCGGTCAGGTCAGCTTCGGGCACCTCCAGCAGACCGGCCAGGGCACCGGTGAGCTGGCCCACCGTCAACTCCCCCGAACAGGCACCGACGAAACCGGCCAGCGCGGTCGAGGCCTGGACCGCCCGGCCGGCACCACCCTGCCGGAGCAGGATCACCGACGGGTCCTCCACGCCGGGCAGATGGTGGCGTTCCTCGGTGACGTCGGCTGACACCTGGAGGACCGAGGCCAGCAGGGCCGCGTCGTCCCGGACCGCCAGCCAGTCGGCTGCCCGCAATGCCGAGACCACTTCGTTCCCGGTCGGCAAGCCAGGACCGGACCTGCGCTCCTCCACCCGGCACAATCGCGGCCGCTGTGCGGCGTCCAGCGGCCTTCTGAGCGTCACTAGACCGAACCCGACACCAACGACCCCTCGGGTGGCAAAATCGGCCAGCCAGGCGGCGTACAGCTCGTCGGCGTCCTTACCACGATGTTGCCCGGCGTCCCGGATCCAGGTTTCCGCGTATTCAGCGGGGTCCTGCAGCTCTCGTTGCACGATCCAGCCGTCCAGCCCGGAGTCGGCCAGCCAGCCGGTCACCCGGTCGACCCAGCCCTCGTTCTGGCGGTCTTCCCAGTTGCCGAGCAGTTGGGCGACGCCACCAGGGGCCAGTACCGAGCCGACGGTGGTGATCAACCGGCTGACCAACTCGTCGCCGACCAGGCCGGCGTCTCGGTATTCGTACCCGGCACCAGGCAGTGACCGCGGCGTGATCACGAACGGCGGGTTGCTGACCACCAGATCGAACCGCTGATCCAGGACCGGTTCGAGCAGGCTGCCACGCCGGGTACGCATCTGGGTGCCGTCGATCGTCGAGGCGTTCAGCAGCCAGTTCAGCTCGGCCATCCGCAACGCCCGGGCGGAGGTGTCGGTGCCGATCACGAAGCGCGCATGCCGGGCCGCGTGCAGCGCCTGCACACCGCAGCCGGTGCCCAGGTCGAGGACCCGGTCGACCGGCTGCCGGATCGTGCAGCGAGCCAGCGTGATCGACGCCCCACCGACGCCGAGCACATGGTCCTCGGCCAGCGGGTGACCGGTGGCCAGCTCGCCCGGGTCTGAGATCAGCCACCAGTCGGCCGACCCGAGGGCGTCGACGGCCGCGTACGGGCGCAGGTCCACGACGGAGCGGACGGCGTCGTCCGGACCGGAACCAGACTCCTGGATGAGACCGAGCTGCGCCGCGCCATCCGTTCCGAGTTGAGGCAGCGCGGCCGCCAGCTGTCGACGCGGCACTTCCAGCCCGAGGATGAAGACGGCCACCAAAGTGGCCAGCGGTTCGTCGGGCCGTTGCTGAACGATGCGGCGCGCGGGCAGCGCTTGCTCTCGCCCGAGGGCGCCATGCGCCACCGGGCCGAGCAGTTCGTCGACCGAGTCGACGGTGAATCCCGTCAGGTCAGCACGAAGCCGGCCGATCAGCTGCTGGTGCAGCGGATCGACCGGCTTCGTGGATTCATCCATCAGCGGTGCTCAGACCAGTGGTGCTCAGGCGGTCTGGCTCGCCACCGGCTCGGCCGGCAGGTCGCTGGCGGCGTCGCCACCGCCCAGACCGGCGGACTCGCCATAGTCGACCGTGCGACGCTTCGTGATCACGATCGCGATGACGATGATCAGCGACGCCCCACCGGCAATGCCGTAGCGCAGCGGCGACGACGCGTTCTCGCCGACCGTGAGCTGCACGATGGCCGGTGCGATCAGCACGGCGACCAGGTTCATCACCTTGATCAGCGGGTTGATCGAGGGGCCGGCGGTGTCCTTGAACGGGTCACCGACGGTGTCTCCGACGACGGTGGCGGCGTGCGCGTCGGAACCCTTGCCACCGTGCGTGCCGTCTTCGACGATCTTCTTCGCGTTGTCCCAGGCGCCACCGGAGTTGGACAGGAACACCGCCATCAACGCACCGGCACCGATGGCGCCGGCGAGGTATCCGGCCAGCGGGCCGATCCCCAGCCCGAAGCCGACCGCAACCGGGGCGAGCGCCGCCAGCAGACCTGGGGTGGCCAGCTCACGGAGCGAGTCCCGGGTGCAGATGTCGACCACCCGGCCGTACTCCGGCTTCTCGGTGCGGTCCATGATCCCGGGGTGCTCGCGGAACTGGCGACGCACCTCCAGGACGATCGCTCCGGCTGCCCGAGTCACCGCATTGATCGCGAGACCGGAGAAGAGGAACACCACGGCCGCCCCGAGCAGCAGGCCGACCAGGACGTTCGGGTTGGTGACGTTCATTTCCAGCGACTGCAGGATCTTGTCGCTGGGGTTTTCGCTCAGGGTCGGGGCGATCGCGGCTGCGGCGCCCTGCCAAGCGTTCGTGTACGAGCCGAACAGCGCGGTCGCCGCGAGCACCGCGGTCGAGATCGCGATCCCCTTGGTGATCGCCTTCGTGGTGTTGCCGACCGCATCCAGTTCGGTGAGGATCTGCGCGCCTTCGCCGTCGACGTCCCCGGACATCTCCGCGATGCCCTGAGCGTTGTCGCTGACCGGACCGAAGGTGTCCATCGCGACGATGACCCCGACCGTGGTCAGCAGGCCACAGCCGGCCAGGGAGATCAGGAACAGTGAGAGGAAGACCGAGGTGCCGCCGAGGAAGAAGGCGAGGAAAACAGCACCGGCGATGATGGCCGTGGTGAAGACCGCGGACTCCAGGCCGAGGCCGATCCCGGAGAGGACGACGGTGGCCGCGCCGGTGGTCGAGGCGGCGGCGACGTCCTTGGTCGGGCGCTTGTCAGTGCCGGTGTAGTACCCGGTCAGCCAGAGGATGACGCCGGCCAGCACGATGCCGACCATGACGGCGGCGAAAGCGATCAGTCGCGGGTTGCCGTTCAGTGCGACGACGCTCTGATCGCCACCGGTGAACTCGGAGAACTTGGCCGGCAGGTAGAGGAAGGACGCCGCCGCACAGAGCACAGCGGAGACCACGGCGGAGATGGCGAAGCCGCGGTTGATTGCGGTCAGACCGTTCTCACCGGGTCGCGGTCGGGTGACGAGCACCCCGAGGACGGCGGTGATCGCACCGATCGCGGGCACGATCAGCGGGAAGACCAGACCATCGACGCCGAAGGCGACCTTGCCCAGAATCAGCGCGGCGACCAGCGTGACGGCGTACGACTCGAACAGGTCGGCCGCCATTCCAGCGCAGTCTCCGACGTTGTCCCCGACGTTGTCGGCGATCGTCGCGGCGTTGCGTGGGTCGTCTTCCGGGATGCCCTGCTCGACCTTGCCGACCAGGTCAGCACCGACGTCAGCGGCCTTGGTGAAGATTCCACCGCCGACCCGCATGAACATCGCCAGCAGCGCGGCACCGAACCCGAAGCCTTCCAGCACGGACGGCGCGTCGCCCTTGTAGATCAGGACCACCAGGGAAGCGCCGAACAAGCCGAGGCCCACCGTCAGCATCCCGACGAAGCCACCGGTCCGGAAGGCGATCTTCATGCCCGCGTCGCGGTTGTTCTCCCGAGCCGCCTCAGCTACCCGGACGTTCGCCCGGACCGCCAGAGACATGCCGAGATAGCCGATCGCGGCCGAGAACAACGCCCCGACCACGAAGAAGATGCCGCGGCCGATCCGGACGTTGGCATCGCCTGGCAGGACGAACAACACGGCGAAGACCAGGACGACGAACAACGCCAGGGTCTTGAACTGCCGGGTAAGGTACGCCGAGGCACCCTCCTGGACAGCCTTGGCGATCTCCCGCATGTTGTCTGTGCCGTCCGAGGCGGCAAGCACTTGACGGCGGAAGACCACGGCCACAACGAGCGCAAGCACGGCAATCACGAACACCACGGCGACCAGCGTTTGATTGCGGCCTTCCAGGCTCACTTCCGCGACGTTCGTGGCAGCTACCAACACTGGCATCCGTCCTCCTCGACGTGTACCACGGGCCCGTCACCCGCCGCGGGTGATCGTTCGAGCACAGCGACAGGGGAATTGACGGGTCCGTAACAGATGGTGGACCGACCGATTCCCGGTGAGTCCGAACTCGGCGGAGTCTACGGAACGTGACGGTCACCACCAAACCGGCTGCGGTGTGTCTCAGGTCACGATAGTCGGATTCAGGGCGGTCAACCAGCCGAGGGCCACCACTCCATCCGCACCGCACCACCCTCGCCACCTGCGCCTTTGAGGACTTCGACGACGTCCGCCAAGCCACGCAACAGGGCCAGGGCAACAGGCTCGTCGTCATCTTCGCGAGCCGGAGCGGCATCTGTGACCTCGATCGACAGCCCCGGACCGGTGTCGTTGACCGTCAGCACGACCGCAGCCGTGCATTGGGTGGCCTGGCACCGGCGGACCGCCCGGGCACAGGCCTCACCCACCGCGAGCCGCACCTCGTCCAGCCGGTCCTCATCGAGGTGCGCCCGGCGCCCGACCGCGACCGCCACCAACCGGGCGGTGCGGACATGCCCAGGTGTGGGCGGGAACCGCAACTCGACCCCGAGCACGGCCGCGCCCGGCTCAGCCCCGGCTACGCCGGGCCTCTGAGCGATTCACTGTCCGGACTGCTCGCCGGCTGATCGGCTTCGGCGGCGAGCGCGTCGGGCAGCGCGGCGTAGATCGGAAAGACCTTGGTCAGCCCGGTGATGCGGAAGACCTTGAGGATCTTTTCCTGATCGCACACCAATCGCAGCGTCCCGTCATGCGAACGGGCCCGCTTGAGACCACCGACGAGCACGCCGAGCCCGGTCGAATCCAGGAAGTCAACGCCAGCCATGTCGACGACGAGGTGGTATTCGCCATCGGCGACCAATTCGTTCAACCGTTCCCGAAGCGTGGGCGCGGTGTACACATCGATCTCACCGGTGACGCTGATGACTGTGCGGGCGCCTTCGCGTCGGGTAACCACGCTGAGCTCCACTTCGCCTCCCGAGTGCATTTCTGCCCGTCCTCCCGTGTAGCGGCGTGAGGCCCTCAATCCGGACGTGCTTTAGTGGCATTCAATCATCAGTGTGACTGCAATGACCCACATGACCCACTGCGAGTTACCGAGTCGCCTCTAACCGGGAGCCATCCGACCATGTCGGCACACTCCGTCGGGCGGTTGCGTCGCGTCGGCGCGTCGGGTGGTCGGCGCGTGTCGGGTGGTGGCGGCGCGTGTCGGGTGGTCGGCGCATGTCGGGTGGTGGCTTCGGCGGGCTCTACGGCATGCCCGGTTCGGGAAGCGCCGCCACGCCTGCTCGAGCCGTCCCGCGAGCCGGGATGGGCAGACCGCCGGATACTTCGATCCGCACGAGGACCGATCCGTCACGGAGGATCTGGCAACCGACCAGCCGACCACCGTTCGCCCTGGCTACCCGCCTCGCCCGAGCGCAGGTTTGCGGTCCGGGCGACTCGCTGGCCGCCGCCAGAGCCGACAGATCCGCGATCGCCCCGGCCTGATGCCGGGCGACGATCGAACTGGCCAGCACCAGAATCACGGTGATCAAGAAGCCGGCCATCGTCATTGCGACCAGCATCAGCACAGTCCCGCTACCGCGTTCGGTCTGGGTCAGTGACTCAGCCACTGGCTCCGCCCTTGACGCACCCCTCCTTGACGCGACCACGGCCCTCGTCGCTGATTCCGCCGGGTCAACCAACGCCTGCTCCGGTGCTCACGGGTTCCGCCGGCGACTGCTCCAGTTGCGCGACCGAAGTGGCACTCAACTCGACGGTCGGCCGCCCCGGCAACGGAAGCTGTACCCGAGCTGTCACCCGGACCCGGACCAGATCTCCAGCCACGGACAGCCGGACCACCGCACCAGCGGGACCGGCTGAGCGGGCAGCAGCCAGAGCCGCTGCGGCCGGTTCGTGCCGGGCCGCCAGCCGAGCGGCCGAGCGGGCGGCATCGATGCACCGAAGCTTGGCCACCCCCGCCGAGCCGGCTGCGAGAACCGCCGCCAGCATGACGGCCAGAACCGGCAGGACGACGGCGAATTCGGCCGTCACCGACCCTCTGGAGGGATACTGCGGAGCCTGCCGAAGCCCAACCGACCGCCCAGCCGCCAGCCCACCCATCAGACGCTCAGCGCCCGCCGGACGAGGCCGGTGAGCATGCCGGCCACCTGGCTACCTCCGACGATCTTGAGCAGCAGGCCGGCGAAGGTGACTGCCGCCATGGTGACCATGGCGTACTCCGCCGTCGTGGTGCCCTGGTCGGCCGCACCGAGCCGAACCGCTCGGATCCAGTCGCGCATGTGATCTCCTCCGATTCCGGCAACCGGCCGGTGCGGTGCCACGAAAAGCGGCATGGGACCAGGGTTTCGCCGATCGCTGCCGGGCGGGCCGCGGAGCACCGATCTGTGGAGGAACCCGGGCTTGCGCGGACTGTGGACAACGGGACAACCCGGCTGGTCAACCGAGAACCAGATCGAGGACCATCGGCGCGACGCCGAGCAGGATGAACGCCGGCAACAAGCACAGGCCGGCTGGGACGACGAGCAGCACCTCCAGACGGCGGACGGCCCGAGCCTGGGCGGCGGCCTGGCGGCGCCGTTCTTCGGCCGCGGACCGCCGGATCAGGGTGGTCGGCGGCAGCCCGGACCGCGCGGCCAACCACAGCGCCTCCTCCACCATCAGGGTCAGCCGGCCGGAATCACCGTCCCCGTCCGAGGCCGGGGTGGCCTTTTCGCCCCTTGCCGCTCTTCCACTGCGAGCCGGCTGGCTCGCTTCACCCGCTGAAGGCTCTCGACCGGAACTTGGGATGCCGATCGGATGACCGACGCGACCCGAGGCACTCAGCAGATCGCCGCCACTCGGGTCGCCCGCAGCATGAAGGGCCGCACCGACCGAACCCAGCGCGGTCTGCGGTGCGGCACCACCCTGGACGAGCGCCGCCACCAAATCGAGGATCAACGGACCGGGCATGGGCATGACCGGAGCAACCAGATCATTCCGCCGAGTCGGACCGACCGGACCACCCCGACCAGCCGGTCCGGAGGTTTGCGCCGACGCCGGTGCCGACAGGGCCGAGCGCAGCCGACGGCTCACGTCCCGGCTCGAGCCGCCGAGCCGACCAGCTTGGCCGACCAGGCCCGGCCGAGCCCCCACAACAGCCCTCCAGAGGCCGTGCAAGCCCATCCCAGCGGCGTGCCGAGCAAGACGCCGAGGGTGTTCACCCCGATCAACCCGCCGAACGCGATACCCACCAACGGCAGCGCGGCGAGCACGGAGGCGGTCGCCCGTGGCCCGGCCAGGGCCACCTCCCGCTCGTCCGCCTGCCCGATCTGTGCGATCAGACCCGCGCCGACCTCGTCCAGGACCAGGGCGGCCGGAGCCCCGGACCGATCGATCACCTCGGCCGTCACCGCCAACCAGCCGAGGGCCTCGACGCCGGTGCCGGTCAACCGGGAGGCCGCCAAGCGGAGCCCTTCGGCGGTGGAGCCGCCGACCGCGAGCATGCCGGCCACCACGGCGGCCGGTTCGGCGGTGCGGCCCTGGCTCTGAGCCAGCACCTGCCAGACCCTGGCGGCGGGCAGACCCGCCCGGGAAAGCGCCGCCACCCGGCCGCAGAGTTCGGCCGCATCATCTCGACTGAAGCTCGTCATGAGCGCTCCTGCGGCAGCCGCAGGCGGCGGCTCAAGCCGGGCCAGCCTGGGCCCACCGTGCCCGGATCGGCTGGTTGCGGGCCGGCGGTCAGGGCCGGCAGCAGGGACAGCCCGCCAGACGTCGAGCGCTGCACGGCCGCGATCTCGACCACCCGCCGTCTGGCCCCGATCCGCTCCACGTGGACGATCGCATCGAGGGCGGCAACCGCCTGGACCCGTACCGCCGATGGGGACAGCCCGGCGAGCGCGCCCAAGGCCTCCAGCCTGGCCGGGACATCCGCCGTGGTGTTGGCGTGCACGGTGCCACAGCCGCCGGCATGGCCGGTGTTCAGCGCCGTCAGCAAATCCCGAACTTCGGCACCCCGGCACTCGCCGACGACAAGTCGATCGGGACGCATCCGCAGCGCCTGGCGCACCAGATCCGCCAGCGAGACCGACCCGCGCCCCTCGACGTTCGCGTGCCGCGCCTCCAGCCGGACGACATGCGGATGCTGCGGCCATAATTCACCGACGTCTTCCACCAGAACCACCCGCTCGGTGGGCGGCACCAGCGACAGCAGGGTCGCGAGCAGAGTGGTCTTGCCGGCCCCGGTACCGCCGCTGATCAAGAACGCCGCCCGGTCGGTGACCAGGGCGGTGAGGACGTCGGCCCAGCTCGGCGGTAAGCAGCCGGCGGTCACCATTTCTGCCAGGTCGAACGGCTCCCGGCGAAGAATCCGCAGGGAGATCAGGGTGCCGGCGGGGGACACCGGCGGGATCACGGCATGCAACCGAATGCCGTGATCGAGGCGGGCGTCTACCCAGGGCGCGGCCTCATCGAGGCGGCGACCGCTGGCGGCCGCGAGCCGGACGGCGAGCGCTCGCACCTGCTCCTCACCGCCGAGGGCGCACCGGACCCGATTCAGCCCCAGGCCGCGATCGACCCACACCTCCCCCGGGCCGTTGACCAGGACATCGGTAACACCCGACTGCTCGACGAGCGGCTGCAGCGGCCCGAGCCCCCACAGCTCCGCCCTGACCCGGGCGGTCACCGCGAGCACGTCGGCCGCACCGAGAACGCGACCAGCATCGACCGCCGCCGCACCGACCATCGAGACCAGTTCTGCCTCGTCCGGTGCTCCGCTTACCGCCAGCCCGCTGCGTAGCCGGGACAAGACCCCGGCTGTCACCGCCTCGATCATGGTCATCGGGTGCTCCCCCGTTGCAGCGCCAACTCGGCCAGCTCGGAGGTCAGTAGCTGGCGGCAGAGGGTGGACAGCGGGCCTCGAGGTCGTAAGCCGGGCGGTTCGCCGCGATCGAGTGCCTGCCGCAGGCCTGGCTCGGGGCGCAGCAGACCGGCCAGCGGCAGGTCGAGCGCTTCGGCCACGATCTCGGGCCGGAGGCCGGTGAGGGCCGGACCCCGGACGACGACCCGGACATCCGCGAGGTACTCCCGCAATCCGGCGGCCACTCGTCGGGCTGCCGCGGCGGCTCGCACCTCGGCCGGGACGATCAGGAAGCCGATATCGGCGGCCCGGGCCGCAGCGATGGCACCGGCGTCCAACCACCGAGGCAGGTCGAGGACGACGATCCCGAACTCCTGGATCGCGGTGTCCAGAACCGCGGTGCCGGCCGCCGCCGACAGGTCGATCACGTTCGGCGATCGGTCCCAGGAAAGCACGTGCAGGCCGTCGACCACCGGAACCGCACCGAACAGGCTGCCGGGCAGCAATCGGCCGCGAGCGGAGGCCAGATCCGGCCAGCGAAGGCCGGGCGCGTCCTCGGCGCCGAGAAGCAGATCGGCTCCGCTGCCCATCCGGTCGACCTCGATCAACAGACTACGAGCGACCCGCACCGCGGCCCGAGCCAGTGCCCCGGCCAGAACGCTGGCTCCGGCACCGCCGCAACCGCCGGTGACCCCGATCACCAAGGCGCGATGATCGGGCCGCTCGGCCAGCCGTGCCAATCGATCCAGCAGGGCCTGCTCGCCGTCCGGAAGCAGCACCACCTGTTCGGCTCGCAGCTCCAGGGCGGCCCGCCAGAGCCGGTCTTCCGGATCACCGGTGGCTACCAAGACTCTGGGCACGCCTGCGGCTGCGGCCGGCAGCAGCGGCTCGCCGAGCCGATCGGCGCCCAGCAGGACGAGACCCGGTGGCCCGGATCCGACGGCGCTGACCGGATCGTCGTCCGACCGGATCGGCAGGCCGACCGAGCCGGCCAACCGGGCCAGGGTGGCGATGGTCAGCGGGTCGTCGGTGAGTAGAAGTACCCAACGGGAGGTCATCGCCAAAGCCTGAGTGCGGAAGCGCTCCCGAAGCCGGGCAGCTAGAGATCTGTGGAAAAACCGTGGTTCGGGCGGGCTGTGGAGGAGAGGACGGCGCGGCCGCGGATCTACGTGGCGGCAAAATGCGGCGGCCCCCGCTGGGGGGGAGCGGGGGCCGCCTAGCCGGTCCGGCTCGGGGGGGAGGAGTCGGACCGGGCGGGCACGGCGATTAAGCCGGCTCCGCCAGTCTGTACCCCCGTTGGCACCTCTCGCAACACCTAAGAGCCGACCAAGGCCAAGAAGACCCTAATTAGTGCGGAGTTAAACCGGTTTGGGGGACAAAATTGGACATTAAGCCACGGATCCTCGCCCCCAGCGGGCGCGGGCACTCGCAACATGTGGCGTAGATGGAACGATTCGGCGACCAAGTCGGTGATCCAAAGGGTGCACGCGAGAGTGACAACGGGAAATTCTCACAGAGCATCCACAGCGATCGTAGCGAAACGTGATCATGTAATTACCGAGCGCGTCGGACCAGTGCGGCGCGGTGAGGAACCTGCCCCCATTCTCAGGGCATGCACCTATCCTGATCTCGTGACTCCCGCCCCGGAAGGCAGTGCGGCGTTCTTCGACCTCGACAAGACGGTCATCGCACGGTCGAGCACGCTCGCCTTCTCCCGCCCGTTCTATGCCGGTGGGCTGATCAGCCGGACCGCCATGCTCCGCAGCGCCTACGCGCACTTTTTTTACCAGGCCAGCGGTGCCGACCATGATCAGATCGAGCGCATGCGGCAGTACCTCTCGCGGATGGTCACGGGGTGGGACGTGCAGCAGGTTCGCGACATCGTCGCCACCACACTGTCCGAGCTGATCGCCCCGCTGGTCTACGAAGAGGCCACTGCGCTGATCGCCGAGCACCATGCGGCCGGCCGGGACGTGGTCATCGTCTCGGCTTCCGGCGCCGAGGTGGTCGAACCGATCGGTGCGATGCTCGGGGTCGACCACGTGGTGGCCACCCGGATGGTGATCGACGCCGGGCGATACTCCGGTGACATCGAGTTCTACGCGTACGGCGAGAACAAGGCCACCGCGATTCGGGCGCTCGCCGAGGAGAACGGTTATCGGCTCGAAGAGTGCTACGCGTACAGCGATTCGGCGACCGACCTGCCGATGCTGGAGGCGGTCGGCCATCCCTTCGCGGTGAACCCGGACAAGGCATTGCGTCGCGAAGCCACGGCCCGCGGCTGGGCGGTCCTTGACTTCAACCGTCCGGTCAGCCTGCACTCGCGGTTCCCGAGTGCGGCAGCGGCCAGGGCCGCCGCGATGGGCGCCGGACCGCGCGCCCGTGCGGCGGCGGCCGAGATCGGCACCGGCCCTGCGGTCGCGGTCGCCTTGGGTGCAGCCGGAGCGGCGACCGCGGGCATCGCGGGCATCGTCTGGTTCGCAAACCGACGCCGCGAACGATCCTCCGTCTAGCCCGGCCCGAACCCGGTCTCCGATGCGGCTCCCGGCGATCACAGAGCTTGCCCGACGGCTCGATGAGCGACTCGACCGGCGGCTGACCGGTGTTGCCCTGGTCGGCTTGCTCGCCTTCGTCGCCGGGTACCTCGGCCAGGGCTCGTGGGGAGTCGGAACCGCCACCTCTTCCGCGGCCGGAGCGATCGTGACGGACGTCGTCGGCGGAGCCGGAACTCGGACGCCGGTTCCGGCCACGGTCTCGCTCGCCGTCACCAATGTCGGTCTGGAGCGGGTCCGGGTGCTCGGCACCGAGGCGAACGGTCTGGGTACCGTCGTACAGAACCTCACGCCGCCCGACCTAGAGCTGGATCCGGGAATGATCGGGCGGTTCGACGCGGACGTCACCCTGGATTGCAAACTTTCGAAACCACTGCGGATGCCGGACGTGCGCCTGGAACTGCCGAACGGAAAGCTTCGCAGAATCCCGGTCAGCGGCTCCGGGATGCTGCTGGAGGCCTGCTCTCGGGCCGCACCCTCAGTCCGCCCGCTGGTTGCCGCTCTATCCACGCCCACGCCCACGCCCACGCAACCGACGCACCTCTTGACCGTCCAACTCAGCTCGCCAACCGGACGACAGGTCGAGGTCCGCAACATCCGGGCCGGTGGAGTGGCCCTGCGGATCTCACCGCCTACGGTGACGATCACCGGTCGAGCTCCGGTCGACGTCCAACTGACTGCACCGCAAGGCTGCCCGGTCCAGTGGCTGGTCGCCGGAGTCCCGACCGTCCTGACTGTGGATCTGAGACCAGCTTCGGCGCCAGGCCCGCGTCCGACGTCCAGTCAAGAGCCGGTCTCCGATGCGGAATTCGGGTCGACCGTGCAGCTGCGGCTGGGTCCAGCACTGGCTTCCTGGCTACTCGCCGCTTGTTCGGCCGCGTCATGACCGTTCCGGCCTGGGATCTGGACGCACCGGCGGGCCCCGATCGGCTGGTCACCGGCTCCCGGTCCGCCTTCATCCTGCTGCTCGCCGTCGGCCTGGCCGGCCTCGGCCTCGGCGGCCTTGCCGGGTCGACGCTGGCCCCGGCCGCATCCCCGGAACTCCCCGCGACCGGGACCTTGAAGATCCGGGACGTGCATGTCAACGCCTCGAGCCCGCTACCGACCGCTGGATCGGACGCCGCCTCGGACGACTCAAAACCGCGGATCGGGAAAGCCATCGTGGTATTTCGCCTGAATGTGGTTAATCCCGGGAATCAGCCGGTGAAATTGACCGGTCTCGCACTCGATGGGGTGACCAGGACTTCCTATCTGCTACCACTCAATGTGCAGGTGGCCAGTCACGGCTCAATCGCCGTGGATCTGACCGCGTATCCGGACTGCTCACCCGGCCAGGAACCGGTCGGCGTCCGGGCTCGGCTGAACGCGACCGAGCCGGACGGATCGGATCTGGAGACCATTCGAGTCGCCCCGGCGCGAACCTTGAGCCGGATCGGAGGGCTGTGCTCGCAACTGAACGTCGCATTGCCGAACGGCTGGCAGGCACCGCTGTGGGCGAACTCGGCCCGGCCGGTGGGACCCGATCTGGAGATCACTATGGACGACCTGTCCAGTGCCCGACTCGACGGGATACGAGTGGATGACCAGTTACTTCCCACGGTATTCATCGGTGACCAGTTGTTTCCCAGTTCGGCTCACCTACGGGTGGGCGAGACCAGCGTGCTGCGACTGCACGGGCCACCGCCGTGCATCCAGTTCGGCGGCAGTACGCCGATCCCGTCCACCGCGCGGCTGCTCGTCCGGGGCGAACAGGGCATGCAACAGCGCCTGTTGATCGTCGGACCGGAGCTGGCCCTCTGGCTGCGACTGGATTGCGATTGATGTGCCGTTTCGCAGGACCGTTCGCCGCACGATCGGTCCCTTACTGGCTGGTAGGGCTTAACGCGGCCGCCGACAAGGGGTAGACAGTAATCACGATTCGGCAACGACCCACGGGGGGTCGCGGATCGCACGGACAGCACGGTAGGTCGGTACCCACGCGCGGGCAGTCCACGTTAGGACCCGTCGTGACGGGCTCGTCCCGTTCCGGCGAAAGTCTAGGCGCGCCTGGTAGCCATCACCGTGCCGGGTGGGGGCGCCCTGCTGCGGGGCGCCGCCACTGTATTTCCAGGGCACCTCAAATTCTGCGCCCGTCCCGATCTTTCGCCCGTTCCGATTCTGCGCCGTCCGATTCCGCGCCGTCCGATTCCGCGCCGTCCGATTCCGCGCACGTCCCGTTTCCATGCGCCGTCCCGATTCCGCGCCCGTCTGATTGTGCGCGGTCCCGATATCGTCCGGTTCCGATATCCGCGCTGTTCCGATTCCGGAACTCCCCAATCTGGGACGCCGGCAATCCGGGACCTCCCGACGTCCCGGCCTTCTCGATTCCGAGATGGGCCGAATTCCGAGATAGGCGGAGAATGTGTTCCGGCACGGCGAGTCGCTGGTTCGGTCGAATGCCATCACCAAACGTTGATCAGTCATAACCTACGGTCATGACGCTGGCTTCCGGTGAACTCCGCTATGACCGCGTGAAGCGGGCGGTCACCCGGGTGGCGACCTTGGTCTGCGTCACCGCCACCCTGTTCGTCTTTGTCGATCACCAGGGCCCGTACCCGACGACGATGTTCTACCCACCCGTCGGCGTGGTGTTCGGTTACCTGATCCTGCGCGGTCCGTCCGGGATCGCCGCGACCACGATGGCGCTGCTGCTCGGTAACGCCATCACACTTCCCCGGCAGTTCGCCGCCGATCCGCTGGCCGAGGTCGGATACGCGGTGATGCTGTCGGTGCTGCTGGCGATCACCGCCTACCCGTTGCACGGCGTCCGGCGCCGGCTCGCACGCAACACTCCGGCCTTCGCCGTCCTGACGCTGTTCGTGCTCACCGGGCTGCTGGCCGCTCCGCTGCTCACCGCCGCCGGTACCTGGGCGCTGGCAATGCTGATCGGCCCTTCGGTACAGAGCGACAACCTGGCCCAGATGGTGCTCGGGCTGGCTACCGCCATCGCCGCGCTGACCCCAGCCACGGTGGTCAGCGGGTTCCTGTTGCTCGGCCCCCCGCCCGCGGTGCTGCGCAGCCGGTTCGCGGGACGGCGAGAAGCCCTGGTTCCGGCCGCCGTGATCGTGCTCGTCCCGATCCTTGCGCTCGCGTTGCCCGGAGCCGGTGTGCACGAACTCTGGCTGCTGCCGCTGGCCAGCATGCCGCTGATCTGGATCGCCGGCACCGGAGACCTGATCCGGTCCGGCTTCGCGCTGGCGATCGGTGCGCTGCTACTGGGCACCGTGACGCGCGGCTTGTTCGGCGATGACACCGAGCTGTACCGGGCGCAACTGATGGTTCTCGGCTGTTCGCTCGCCACCCTGTACGTCGCAGCGGCCTGCCTCACCGAGGCGGCGACCCAGCGACAGGAGAGCGCCGCGACCACCCGCTGGCGAGCCCTGCTCGCGGCGGCACCGGCCAAGGTCAGCCGGATTGCCGCCGACGGCAGCTGGCAATCCGAGTTCGACCTGGCGGACGCCGGAACGACCGGTGCCGCATTGCCCGAACCGGAACAGGCGGAGGTGGCCGCCGCGCTCCGGGACCGGCACCCGCGAACGCTGCGCTGGCAGAGCGGCGACCCCGATCGCCGCAACTTCGTCACCCGGGTCACCCCGCTGCCGGACGGCGAGACGCTCGTGGTCACAACCGAGACCACCCTGGCAGATGTCGCCGAGGCGGCCCTGGCCTGGGAACGCACCCACGACCGGGAAACCCGGCTGCCGAACCGGGACCTGCTGCTGGCCACCGCCGAGCGCGCGCTGGCCGCCGGCACCCCGGCATTTCTGCTGGTGATCGACTTTGATCAGATCGTCCGCCGGGCGCTCCTACTCGGCGCGGACGGCCCAACCGTCCTGCGAGAGCTGGCCGGACGGATCCACGCCATCTTCGACCCCAGCGTCATCGACCTCACGACCCTGAGCCTGTCCGCCGCCGAAACCACCGAACCGGCGGCGGACGCCGGACTGGTCGCCTGGACCGGCGACGATCAGCTCTCGGTCCTCGTCCCGGGCGCCGAGCAGATCGATCCGGCCCGCGGTTCCCAGCTTCTGCAGGCCGTTTCGTCGGTCCTGGACCTCGAGGTCGGGCGCCTCAGCGTGCACGGCAGCGTTGGAATGGCGACCGTTGCCGCCCCGGTCCAGGCGCGGGACGCGCTGCGTCAGGCGGCGGTGGCAGCGCAGACCTCCCGCGAGCGCGGGGAAGCGACGATCGTGATCTCTGACGGCCTGTCGATCCGGAACGCCGCCGAGCACGCCCGGCTGGTCGGCGATGTGATCGCCGCCGTCGAGCGAGGTGAACTGGAGGTGGTCTATCAGCCGGACGTGCACCCCGAACACGGCACCCTGCAGGGCCTGGAAGCCCTCGTCCGATGGCGTCGAAGAGACGGGTTCTCGGTCTCCACAGACGATTTTGTCCGAATGGCCGAGGAAGCCGGTGCGGTCGCCGCGATCGACGACTGGGTGATGCGGGCCTCGCTGGCGCAGCTCGGCACCTGGCGCCGGGAGATCAACATTGATGGCCTCGAGCTGGGCATCAACGTCAGCGCATTGTCGCTGACCAGCGATCTGCCACAGCGGTTGGACGACGCCTGCCGAGGTAACGGCGTCCCCCCGGGTCGGGTACGGGTGGAGGTGACCGAGACCGTCCTCGGTGACGACAGCAAGGCGGTGGAGGTGCTCCGCGAGATCCGGGCGCTCGGGTTCCGGATCGGGCTGGACGACTTCGGCACCGGCTACGCCTCGCTCTCCCGGTTGCGTAGCCTGCCGGTCGATGTGATCAAGCTGGACCGCAGCTTTCTCGCCTCGATCGCCGAGGACCCGGCCACCCAGACGCTGGTCGGGATGATCCTCGGCCTGGCCGAGCCGCTCCATCTGGACGTCGTGGTGGAGGGGGTGGAGACCCAGGCTCAGTGCGATGTGCTGGTCGAGCTGGGCTGCCAGCGGGTCCAGGGGTTCTTGTTCTCGCCCCCGGCCGGTGCCGTCGCGATCCGAGAGATCCTCCTGGAGGCAGGGCTACCCCGGGGTTTGATCACCGACCCGGCCGGCGAGCACCGCATCGCAGATCAGCTGTCCCTCACCGGCCCCCTTGACCACGGCGTCCGCGCAGTGGATCAGCCAGTCGGCCACCCCGTCGGGCCGCCCGGAGGCGTAGCCGAGTAGCGCCTGGATGTACCCAGGACCGGCATCCAGATGCGCGGCCTCCCAGACCACCACTCCCATCGGATCCAGTCCTCGACCGATCACCACGGCCCGCGCCGCCGCCCGGGCGACCACTCCGTTGCCGGCGCTGAACGGCCTGGCGGTGATCACCTCGGCGTGCACCAGCGCGGCCACCACCAGCGCCGGGGCCTGCGCGGGCGCGGCCAGCAGATCGCTGATCCCGCTCAGCCGCGCACTCAGCGCGGAGCCGATCGGCGCCTGGTTCGGGTCGCCGACGCCGTCCCCCGGCGGTTGCCCACCGACCCGTGGCCGGCCGAGCTCGGCGTCCGGCAACAGCCCGGCGGCGGCCGCCACATGCAATCGGGCCAAGGCTTGCGACGGGGCACTGGCGATGGTCTTCTCCAGCTCCCGGGCCTGCGACAAGGCCCGCAGCGCGCCACCGGCCAACCGGCCCGAAGCGTCGTCCGGCAAGGTCGCCGCACCGCGGGCGACATCCCGGATCAGCGACACCGGATAGCGGGCACCCTCCAGCGCGGCAGAGCAGCGAGCCGCCCGGATCGTCGCCTCGGCCCTGGCCTCGGCGGTGCGTTTACGCAGCGCCGGATGCCAGCGCAGGGCAGTGCAGGCCTCCCGAGCTGCCTGCACGGCCTGCTCGACCCCGGGCATGTCCGCTATCCAGGTCAGCTGCTCGGCGATCTCCGTCATGACCGGCGACCTTACGCGGCAGGCAGGTGACGGCGATTTTCGGGTGATCGACGGGGTGCCCGCTTTCGGGGTGTTAATCGGCACAGAACGGGCACGGTTGGTGATCCTGCGGATGGATAAGGGCCGTTTTGGGATGACGGCAATGGGTTGGCCTAGGTTGCACCCGTGGGCGATGCGGCGCTGGAGGGTTGGGTCCGCGCGGTCGGGGTGGTCGTGGTCCTCGCCGTGCTGGTGCTCGGCGTGCTGCTGGCCCGGCGGGTACGGCGGCATCCCGATCTAGGGACGGACGCCGAACGCGCCACCTTCGACACCCTGCACACCGCGTCCCTGGCCGCGCCGCCGCTGCGAGAGGGGTTGACGCCGATCGGCGCCCGCCGGGCGGTCAAACACCTGCGGGCACTGCTCGGCACCTCGGCGGTCGCGCTCACCGACGCCACCAGCACGCTCGCCTGGGACGGTGCCGGGGACCACCACTCGGCGGCGGCGATCCGGCACGCCGCTGGGGTGCTGGCCGGCGGGCGCACGGCGGTCCTCAACGCCCGGCAGATCGATGGAGACCAGGAAGCCTGCACCGTTCTGGACTGCCCGATCCGGACGGCCGTGGTGGCCCCGTTGACCGGTGGCGACGCGGTCGTCGGCGTGCTGATCGCGTACGGGCCGACAGTCAGTGCCGGGCTGGTTCGAGCCACCGAGGAGGTGGCGAAGTGGGTGTCCAGCCAGGTCGAGCTGGCCGAACTCGACCGCTCCCGGACCCGGGCGATCGAGGCCGAACTGCGAGCGCTGCGAGCACAGATCAGCCCGCATTTCGTCTACAACTCGCTGGCTGCGATCGCCTCGTTCGTCCGGACCGACCCCGAACGCGCCCGGGAACTGCTGCTCGAGTTCGCCGACTTCACCCGGTACGCGTTCCGGCGCGGCGGCGAGTTCACCATCCTCGCCGACGAGCTGCGCAACATCGAGCGCTACCTGGTGCTGGAGCAGGCCCGGTTCGGCGAACGGCTGCAGGTGCGGCTCCGGATCGCGCCCGAGGTGTTACCGGTCGCCGTCCCCTTCCTGGCGATCCAACCGTTGGTGGAGAACGCCGTCCGGCATGGGCTGCAAGCCAAGGAGGGAGTCGGGCACATCACCCTGGGCGCCGAGGATCTCGGTGCCGAGGCGCTGATCTGGGTCGAGGACGACGGGATCGGGATCGACCCGGATCAGGTCCGTCGAGTGCTGGCCGGCGAGGCGGACGCGGACTCGGTCGGGCTGGGCAATGTGGACGCTCGGCTCCGGCAGGTGTTCGGTGACCAGTACGGGCTGGTCGTCGAGACCGCGCCGGGTGCCGGTACGAAGGTCAGTTTCCGGGTGCCCAAGTACGCGCCCGGCGTGCATGGTTAGCCCCCACCAATCCCGTGATCATGCACGCTTGCCCCCCACCACCGAGCAACCGTGCATGATCACCGCACCCTCTCCCCACGATCATGCACACCTACTCCCACCACCGGGCAACCGTGCATGATCACCGCACACCCTCCCCACGATCATGCACGCTTGCCCCCCACCACCGGGCAACCCTGCATGATCACCGCAGGTTCGTTCGGCGGGAGAAGGCGAGCTTCAGGGCACCGAAGCGCAGCAGCGTGGCCAGCGCGTTCGCCGTCATCAACACGACCAGCTCGGTGCTCCGGGCCGGATCGCTGACCGCATGCAGCGTGGCCAGCGCCCCGCTGGTCAGGGACAGACCGGCACCGAACGCCAGCAGTCCCACGGCATGGTCACTGAGGACGCCGGAACTGCCTCGGACACCGAACGTCAACCGCCGGTTGGCCGCCGTGTTCGCGATCGCGGTCAGCAGCAGGGCCAGGGCATTAGCGGTGAACGGCCCGATCAGCGGGCGCAGCACCAGGTACAGCAACGCGTACGCCGCGGTGCTGGCTACCCCTACCCCGGCGAACCGCAGCAGTTGCATCAGCGGACGACCCGCAGGCGCCACGGGCCGGGCCTGAACAGCTGGCATAGCGAAGTCGGTGGTCATACAGATCAGGCTGGGCGGCGAAAGTGTGCACGGCCTGAGTGCCACTTGTGAAAATCACATGTTCCCAGGCGAGGGCTTGGCCCCTACTCTCAACCCTATGGCGACGACGCCAAGCCCCCTGCGTGCGCTGATCGTGGACGACGAGGCGCCGGCCCTTAGCGAGCTGGCCTGGCTCCTCGGTCAGGATGTCCGGATCGGCCGGATCCGCACGGCCGACAGCAGTGCCGCAGCGCTCAAGGCACTCCAGAGCGAGCCTGTTGACGTCCTCTTCTGTGACATCTCGATGCCCGGGTTGGACGGGCTCGACCTGGCCCGGGTCCTGGCCCGGTTCAGCCACCGCCCACATTTGATCTTCGTCACCGCCTACGACCAGCACGCCATCGAGGCCTTCGACCTCCAGGCGGTGGACTACGTGCTCAAGCCGGTTCGCGCCGAACGGCTGGCCGAAGCGGTCCGCCGGGTGGTCGAAGCCGGCCGGCCCGCCGACCCACCGGCAGCTGCCCCGGCCGACGAGACGATCCCGGTGGAGCTGGGCGGCGTCACCCGGTTCGTCCAGCGCTCGGCCGTGCTCTACGTCGAGGCTCAGGGCGATTACGCCCGGTTGCACACCGCCACCGGCAGCCACCTGATCAGGGTGCCGCTCAGCACCCTGGAGGAGCGCTGGGCCGCGGCCGGCTTCATCCGGATCCACCGCAGCACCCTGGTCGCGCTCCCGCACGTGGACGAGGTAGTGATGGACGGCGGCCGGTTCCACGTCCGGCTCGGCGGTCGGACCCTTCAAGTCAGCCGCCGGCACACCCGCCAACTCAGAGATCTGCTGATCCGCGGGGCGGGTCTGAACCGGCCCGTCGGCGTCGATCTGACCAGGACCGCCGGCAGCCTGATCCGTTCGGTCGGCGGCCTGACCGGAGCGGATGGCGGATGAACGACCGGGCCGCCGGGATCCGCCCCAGACCCCCGCAACGGGTTCGAGTGACCAGTCCGCGGATGGCGGCCAGCCCGCGACCGGCCGAGCGGTCGGCCACCCGAGAGATCGATGAGCAGACGGACGTCGGCGAGGTCTACATGACCGCCCTGCTGCGCTCCCAGCTGCGACCGGGGCTGGCCCTGCTGGCCGTGGTCCTGCTCGGACTCGGCGGCCTGCCGGTGCTCTTCCTGCTGCTCCCCGAGGTGGCGCGATACCCGGTGGGCCCGGTGACGGTGGCCTGGCTGATCCTCGGGGTAGCCGTCTTCCCGGCGCTGTTCGCCGCCGCCTGGTGGCATGTCCGGACGGCAGAGCGGGTGGAACGCGACTTCACCGAGATCCTCCGTCGCCGGTGAGCGCCTCGATCGCGGTCGCGCTGGTCTGCGTGGCCACCCTGGCGCTGGGTGCGCTGGGCCTGCGGTTGTCCCGGACCACGAGCGACTTCTACGTGGCCAGCCGGATGGTCAGCCCGCGCTGGAACGCCTCCGCAATCGGTGGCGAATACATCTCCGGCGCAAGCTTTCTCGGGGTCGCTGGGCTAATCTTCGCGGTCGGCAACGACATGCTCTGGTACTCCGTCGGTTATACCGCCGGATACCTGGTGCTGCTGGTCCTGGTGGCGGCGCCGCTGCGCCGGTCCGGTGCTTACACGCTGCCGGACTTCGCCGAGATCCGGTTGCGCTCCGGCCTGGTCCGCCGAACGGCGTCCGTGCTCGTGGTCGGAATCGGCTGGCTGTACCTGCTGCCCCAGTTCCTCGGCGCCGGCCTCGCCCTGCGGACGGCGACCGGAGCACCCCGCTGGCTCGGCACCGCGGTGGTGGTCGTGGTCGTGGTCGCCAACGTCGCCGCCGGTGGGATGCGCTCGGTGACCATCGTGCAGGCGTTCCAGTACTGGCTGAAGCTCACGGCGATCGGACTCCCGGTCGTCCTGCTGCTGTTCGCCTGGCACGCCGACGGATCGCCGAACCCATCAACAGTCGCCGGGGTGCAATGGTCCACCCCGTTGAGCGGCTCGGACCACCCGCTGTATCGGACCTACTCGCTGCTGCTGGCGCTGCTCTTCGGCACCATGGGCCTGCCGCATGTCCTGGTCCGGCTCTACACCAATCCGGACGGCCGGGCCGCCCGCCGGACCGTGTTCGCGGTGATCGGCCTGCTCGGCGCCTTCTACCTGTTCCCGCCGATCTACGGGGCGCTCGGCCGGATCTACGCCGGTGACCTGCTGACCACCGGCAACACCGACGCCATGATGCTGCTGCTGCCGCAACGGATGCTCGGCGAGCCGTGGGGCGACCTGGTGGCGGCACTACTCACCGCCGGTGCCTTCGCGGCGTTCCTGTCCACCTCCAGCGGGCTGACAATCTCCGTCGCCGGGGTGCTCAGCCAGGACCTGCTGCGCGGGCGCTGGCGAGCCAGCGTCAGCGGATTCCGGGTCGGCGCCGGGCTCGCGGTCGCGGTCCCGGCGGCGCTGTCCTTGCTCGGCGTGCGGACCGGGCTCGCGGATACCGTCGGCCTCGCGTTCGCACTTGCGGCGTCCACCTTCTGCCCGTTGCTGGTACTGGGCATCTGGTGGCGCGGGCTGACCCAGACCGGCGCCCTGGCCGGGCTGATCGTCGGCGGACTGCTGGCCAGCACGGCCGTGCTGCTTACCGTGTCCGGCACGGCGAGCACGGGCTGGGCGGCGGCGCTGCTGAGGCAACCGGCAGCCTGGACGGTGCCGGTGGCGTTCGCGGTGATGGTGGTGGTGAGCCTGGGCACCCGCGGGTCACAGCCGGCCGGAGTAGGCCCGATCATGGTCCGGCTGCATGCCCCCGAAGCGCTGGATCTGGACCGTGGCGAGACCCGGCCCCTGGCTACCGGCAACTCCCTCTAGGTCGTGTTTCATAAGTCCGCGCCGTCGCGAGGACGTGCCCGGTGGAGTGCTCCGCAAGCCCGGGAAGGTCGTGCATAGCGGAGCAAGGAGGCGCGCCAGCGCCGACGCGGGAGGAGGCGCGCCAGCGCCGACGGAGTGCGACC
>DATINJ010000246.1:0-11936 GCA_035474375.1 Kineosporiaceae bacterium
GGCTGCCGACAACCGGTTCCCGATTGCCGACTCCGACCCGGTGACCGACGCTCAGGTGCTGGGCTGGGCCGAGGGCGGGATCGTGGTCCGGGTGCACAGCCGCACCGGCAAGTACCAGAATCGCAGCATCACGCTGCGGATCTTCGACCCCGAAACCGGTGCCTCGCGAACTGTCACCCGTGGTGGCCAGGCGCGGGCTCTCCCGCTGGCAGTGGCCACCGATGTGGTTGCCGACGGCAAGACCGTGCGAGCGGCGGAACCACAGTTCGCCCAATCCGATCGGGCCCATCTTCGCTTCCAGGCTGACCAGGTATTGCGTTTCGGCCGAGGCTGGTGGCTACCGCTGTTCGGGGTACTTGGCCTGGTGGCGGTGCTGCTCGTGGTCCGGCGCTTCCGCCGTGTGGGCAGGCTCAAGCGCGCACGGCAGGTGGCATAGATCGGTACTTGGAATACTCAGCTCAACTGAGTATGGTTCCGATCATGACATCGATGCGAGAACCCACGGTGTACTTGCTGGCGGCCCTGGCAGAGGGCCGCCAGCACGGGTACGCCCTGATGGGTTTGATTGAGCAGATCTCCGGGGGTCGGGTGGAGCTGCGACCGGCAACGCTGTACGGCGCGCTGGAGCGGTTGACGGGGGAAGGGTTGGTCCAAGTGGCCGGGGAAGAAGCGGTTGACGGGCGGCTGCGTCGGTACTTCGAATTGACCAACGCCGGCGCGGTTGCCCTTGCCGAGCAGCAGGAAAGGCTCAACCAGGCGGCCGAGGCGGTCGCTCGGGGCCTGCGCGCGCGGGCGGCCAAGGCAGCCACCAGGTTGGCGACTTTCGCTGTTCGTGAGGTGATCGCATGACCGCCGTGGAGGGGACGGCGGATGCTGGTCGACTCACGATTGCCCAGAAGAGGTACGAGTTGCTGATGCTTTCGTACCCGCCGTCCTGGCGGCGAGATAACGCCGAGGCGCTCCTGGGCACCTGCCTGGACGCCGCGGCTGGGCGCCGCGGCGGCGGCCCGACCCTGCGCGAGGCACTGGATCTGCTGTTTCACGGCCTGACCTGGCGGCTGCGATTGTTGTGGCCCTCAGACCAGACTCGTCGGCTTGCCGCCGCGCTGGCCCTGGTTCTCGGCACGGCGATAGCGATGACGTGTTTCATCGCCGCCGAGTGGCAGCCGGGGGTGGCACCTCGCGGCTGGCGCATCGAGCCGGGGCACGTCGGTCCCTTCGCCACGCTGGGGCCGGTGATCTACGCCGGCTGGGCCGCTGCCCTCCTGGCCACCCTGGCCGGGCGAGCGGTCGTTGCCCGCCGCCTGCTCCTCGGGTCGATCGGCGCTGCCCTGGTGACGAACGGTGCCAGTCTGATGTTCTTCCTCGTGTGGATGACAACCGGCCGGGCCATTGCGCATCCCATCGGTGGACTGTTCGGACTGCGCCGGCCACCCGCCGCCGTCATCGTCCTGCTGATCTCGCTGGCGTTGCTCGGCTGTCTGGGCCGATTGGCCTGGCGCGCTCGGGAACGGTGGCTGATCGGGATGGCCACCGTGGTGCTCACCGGGCTGATGCTGATGATGACGCGGCCGGCGAAGAGCAGCCGGATTTGGCATCTCGACCAGGCTTTCGCCTTCTACCGTTCCAGTTCCAGCTCCGGATACCACGATCTGATCCGGTTCCAGACCCACCAAGTCATCCCGCTGATCGTGCTGGCGGCGGCGCTGGCGTGGCGTTGGCATCCGGAATGGTTGCCGGCGACCCTGATCCTCTCGTTGGTCAGCGACCCGATCTTTCGGTTGCCGGACGCCTACCTCGCCAACGTGGACGTGTTCTGGACCAGGGCTGTCGGCCGGTCGATGTACTCGGACTTCAATTACGACATGCTGACGACACCGCTGATACTCGTCGCGCTCATGGCGGCGATCTGGTGGCGGTGGCGCTCAGGTAGGCCGTCTGCGGCTATGCCGCAGGGGTAACAGCTTTCCGGAGGGTGGCGACCGTCACGTGTGGCCAGCTCAGGCCGTTGAAGTCGAGCAGCACGGTCTGGGTGTACTGAAGTTGAAGGAAGTTCGGTGTCCCCTGAACTCTTTCGATCCAGAAGGTAGACGTGACGGTCGAGGCAACGGCGTTCGGGCCGTCCGGACCACCTTGCAGGAAGGCCGTATTGGCCGTTCCCCCACCCAGAATCGGCTTGTGTCTGGTGGACACCTTGAGAGCGGCCGTGGAGGTGATGGTTTGGTGAGCGATCGCGGCCCGGAGCACGCTGTTGGGGTCGTTCACCATTTTCTGGGTGACGCCGACCAGGCCGGCCTTCGGGGTCCGGAACTTGCTCGGCTTCGTCAGATCCTGTTCGTCGAAATCGAAGGTATCGGTGGGTGATCCGATCGCGAAGGGCTTGATGCTCACCTTCGGGATCTCCGGTGCCGCCGGGGTCCGGGTCGACACGCCCTGGGCCACGATGGTTGTGCCGTGCGGGATGGACGCCATCCGAACCAGGGTCACCGGTTCGGCCGGGTTGGTGGTCTTCGGCACATGCGCCCAGATTCCGGGTTCGATGTGCAGCCCGGCCTTCAGGTTGGTGTCCGAAATCTGCTGTAGATAGGTCAGGCCGAACATGTTGATGTCGCCTTGCAGTAGCCCACGATTCGGGATCTCGCCCGGGATGGTCTCAAATTCCAGTTTCTCGGTGGTCAGGTTCAGTTGCAGGAAACGGTCCTGACCGGGCACGCTGTTCGGCCGCCAGATGACGTTGAACCCGGTCCCGCTCCACTTGCCGGCCAGTTCGGTGAGCCGGCCCAGCGGATTCGGCGCGGCTGCGGCCGCAGTGGCGTCCGCAGCCCCGCTCGCCGGGACAGCGCGGGTGCTGAACTCCTCCTCGTCCGGGATCGGAGGCAGCGGCTTGAACTCGAAATCTTTGTCCAGCTTCATGGCAGACCTTCCCCGGAGATGAGTACGGACCGAACCGGGGTAAGTGGGCGTGGCTGACCCCAACCCACATTTTGCGGCCTGAGATCGTCAATTACCGACGAATCCGATATTTCGGGCGAGTCGCTGGGCCGGGTGAATGGCTTTCACTGGGCATTCGCTGAGCGCGGGCTCGGCGATCCGGCCGGGGTTTCCTTGGCCGACCCCGCGAAACCAGGCCTGAACAGGCTTGTCGCGCGGCGGCACTGGAACGGATCGAACCGTCGCTGGGGTCACCTGGTCGCCCGGGACGTGGCCTGCCGTGGACTTGGTTGACGGTGTATTGCCGGGTGATTACGGTTGCCGAACTCGACGGTAAGCGCTTGCCGAAACTAGGAGAAGTCATGTTCCGATGTGGGTCGGCCCCTCGGTTCCGCACGCTGATGGCCTGTACCGCGGCGGTCTCGGTGGCGACCGCGGCAGCGATCGCGGCCCAGGCCGGGGCTGCGCAGGCGGCTACCGCGACGATCGTGGTCGCACCCGGTGGCAGCGATTCTGCGGCCGGCACGTTGGCCAGCCCGTTCGCCACCATCCAGAAGGCGGTCAATACCGCCGTCGCCGGTGACGTCATCGCGGTTCGGGGTGGTACGTACCTGCTGACCACGAACATCACGATCGCCAAGAGCGGCACCTCGGACAAGCCGATCACCCTGACCAATTACGGCCAGGAGCACGTGGTTATCGATGGCGAAAACCTCCCGGCGAGCCACACCGCAGTCGGCGGGTCCATCCCCTCGGCGCAACGCGGGGCAATCCATATGCAAGCCTCGTTCTGGCGGCTGATCGGCCTGGACATCACTCGCGGGCCGTACGGCGTCTACTGCGCAGGGTGCAACGACAACGTCTTCGAGCGCCTGATCACCCGAAACAACTACGAGAGCGGGTTCCAGCTCCAGGGCACCTCGGCTCGTAACCTCATTCTCAACCTGGACAGCTCCCTCAATCACGATCCGCGCAAGAACGGGGAGAGCGCCGACGGCCTGGCGATCAAGGAAGGGTCCGGCGCCGGCAACGTGGTTCGCGGGGCCCGGTTGTGGAACAACGTGGACGACGGGCTGGACCTGTGGTTGTTCACCTCGCCGGTGACCATCGAGAACACGATCTCCTACGGCAACGGCGTCAACCGGTGGAACTTTCCAGACTTCGCCGGGGACGGCAACGGGTTCAAGCTCGGCGGAGGTAGCCCGGCGCCGGCCGTCGCGCACGTGGTGACCAACTCCATCGCCTACAGCAACGTCGCCAAGGGTTTCACCGACAACGGTCAGGCCGGGGCGATGCGGATCAGCCGTAGTACCGCATACCTCAACACGTCCACCGGATTCGATGTGGACAACTCCGCGTCCACGCTGACCGGCAATCTGGCGGTGGCCAACTCCGCCCCCGTTGCCCTCGGGAGCAAGTCCACCGGCACCGGCAACTCCTGGAACCTCGGCGGAACCTGGAATGCCGCCGCACTGCTCAGCACCGATGCCTCGACCATCACCGGCACCCGGACCAGCGACGGCAGCATCCCGTCCTCCACCTTCCTGGTGCCGCGCAGTGGTCAGGCGGTCGGCGCTCGCTTCTGAGCCGTCCTGACGCTCGTCTTCCGGGGGGCATATTCCGTCGTCAACCACGAGTCCGACCGCCAGGATGAGCTCATGGCGAAGGACCTGCTGATCAACCTGCACACGCATCTCGAAGGGCGAGTGCGCCCCGGCACCGCTGCCGAACTGGCGGCGGCGTCGGGTCTGCCCGAACCCGAGGGCGGCTGGGAGCAGGCGCTCCAATTGACCGGCCCAGGCGACCTGACCGTCTTTCTGGCCAAGGTCAACGCCACCTACCCGTTCTTCGGCAGCATCGATCAGCTCGGTCGGATCGTCAGCGAAGCGGTGCAGGACGCCGCGGCGGACGGGGTGGACTATCTGGAGCTGCGCTTCGGTCCCGGTACGCACACCCAGCCGGGCTTCGAGCTGGACGACGTCGTCCGGGCAGCCTGTGACGGTGCGCGCGAGGGCACGCGGCTGTCCGGGCTGCCGGCCGGAGTGGTGGTCGCCGCGCTCCGACATCACCCAGCCGAGCTGAACCTGGAGGTGGCCCGGGTGGCGGCCCGGTTCGCCGGTGCCGGGGTGGTCGGCTTCGACCTGGCCGGCGACGAGCTTCGGTACCCGGTGCTGGAACCGTACGTCGAGCCGTTCGCGGTGGCCCGCGCCGCCGGGCTAGGGCTGACCTGCCACGCCGCAGAGGCAGCTCCGGGACAGGCTGCTCGCGACGCCGTCCGGTTGTTCGGGGTCAGCCGGATCGGGCACGGCACCCACGTCTCCACCGATCCGGAGGTGCTGCGCTGGGCCGCCGACAGCGGTGTGGTGATCGAGGTTTGCCCGACGTCCAACTGGTTCACCGGTGCCATTGATGCGATCGGTGACCATCCGGCGGCTCGCTTCGCCCGGGCCGGGGTGCCGATCGTGCTGGGCGACGACAATCCGATCCAGACCGGCTCACCGATCTCGGCCGAGCGCGCTGTGTTGCGCGACAAGCTCGGCTTCAATGCCGCCGAAATTGCCGATTTGGAGCGAGTTTCGGTGCGGTCAGCGTTTGCCGCCGATTCCGTCCGGGCGGACTTGAGCGGCCGACTCGGTGAGGGCGGGCCCGAGGAACCGTGAACGGTCGCTCGGGCCCGCCTTCTAAGGCTTGTTGCTCCAACCCGCGGAGCGGACGATCTCGGAGTACTGGACGGCGCCCGGGGCGAGGAAGGCATTGTCCTTGCCCGGCTTGACCACAACTGCCTTGGTGGCCAGCAAGAGGTCGGAGGAGGAGTCGATGTAAAGCTGCCATTCCACCGTCCCGAATTTCTTGGTGGTCTCGGTCAGAGCGAGACTGACTGCTGGTCGATCGAGCGGGTCCCGGTCCCCTTCCAGGACGCGAACACCGGGAATGACGGCGAGCATCCGGTACAGCTTTGCTCGCTCGGACGGTTGGTCTGGTCGTGCGAAGGCGCTGAGCTCCTTCGTCCCTTCCCGGAACAGCCAGGCCTCGGGGTGCTCGGGTCGGCTCGAGGTCAGCCCGAGTTTCGAGAGCCAACCACCTTTCCCGGCCACCCAATCGAGCATGGCTTCGCCCATTTCGACCGGGTCCGAGGGTAGCTCGGAGACCTTGCCTTCGAAGATCAGCTGATCGGTCGAGGCCGGGCCTTGCTGTCCCGTGTCCACGCTGAGCCCTTCGTCAGGGTTCTCATCCGATCCAGGTGAACCATCCCGACGGTACGCGGCGGCGTCGGCCGGGTTCAGCGGTTGAACCTTGATGGCATCGCCCAGGTAGTGAGTGGTGTTCAACCCACCGGTCTTGCGGTCATAGTCGGTCTTCGTCGGGTGGGTGACCTGCACCGTGTACGCGTTTCCGTCGTGGTCGCGATGAATGAGTTCGGTGATCTCGCCTTGAGCGGTCCAGTAATTGCCCTGTGCCACTGCATGTTCCGCGCGGGCGGCGGCGGACAGCAGGACGGTGTGCGCCGATCCGGTGGCGATGAAGGTGGGTTCCGGCGGTGGGGTTGCGTCGTGGACGGCGATCAGCACGGCAGCGGCAACAGCCCCGGTGACGCCGATCGAAACCAGCCTGCGCCTGTGGTGGTGGCGCCTGATGACCGGGAACCGGCGTGCGATCGGTCTCGGTTCGGCCAGGACACTCCGCAGCAGTGCGGAGGCGACGGGATCGGACCTCACATCGGCGAGGTCGACCTCCCGGACCGGGTCGGCGGCCGCCAACCGGGCAATAGCATCCTGCTCCTGCATCAGAACTCCTCCCGTACTCGGTCGCCGGCCAGCAGTCGGTCGGGCAGCTGAATCGGTTGCGCGTCGGCGTCGGCCTCGACCAACAACCGGGCAAGGCGTTTGCGGGCGCGATGCACCCGAGCCTTGAACGCCGGGACCGAGCAGTCCAGGACGAGCGCGGCGGCGGTCTGATCGAGCCCTTCCCAGGCCACCAGGAACAGGGCTTCGCGATCGGATCCGCTCAGCCCGGCCAACGCCGACCTCAGTCGGGCGTCCTCCACCACTTGGACGGCATGGTCGGGTACTGGTTCCGCTCGGTGGCCGGCCAGTCGATCCGCGAGCCGGGACTGGCGGCGGGTTCCCCGGTAGTCGTTGGACAGGCAGTTCCTGGCGGTTCGATACAACCAGGGCAGCGGGTCCTCGGGTAGTTGCCCGAGGTGCCGCCATGCGGTCGCGAATGTCTCGGCAACCACATCATGTGCCCGGGACTCTTCCGTCCGGCGTGACGCGAATGCCAGCACTCGTGGATAGTTCCGCCGGAACAGGAGCGTGAACTGCTCCTCTTCGGTCACTTGCCCTCCGCGTCGTTGGATTCCCGTGTCTGGACCTTGCTACCTCTTTAGGTCCAGCAGACGGGTCAGGGTTGCACCCTGATCAACGATTCGTGACCATCCGGGCGATCAGTCGAAATGGCCCCAACCCCATTCCGCGATCATGCAGGGTTGCCCGCGAGCAACCCTGCATGATCGCCGGATGGTTTATTCGGCGGCGGGGGTAGCCATCCCCTTCTTGATCAGGTCCATCACGCCGGAGTCGGCGAGCGTTGTGACGTCGCCGACCGTGCGGTTCTCGGCGACGTCCTTGAGCAGCCGGCGCATGATCTTGCCGGACCGGGTCTTCGGCAGTTCCGCCACGACCATGATCGAGCGAGGCTTGGCGATCGGCCCGATCTCCTGCGCCACGTGGTTGCGCAGTTCGGCGATCACCGACTCGGCCTGAGATTCGTCGTAACCGGCGCTACCGCGCAGGATCACGAACGCGACCACGGCCTGGCCGGTGGTGGCATCGGTGGCGCCGACGACCGCGGCCTCGGCCACCTTCGGGTGCGACACCAACGCCGACTCGATCTCGGTGGTAGACAGCCGGTGGCCGGACACGTTCATCACGTCGTCCACCCGACCGAGTAGCCAGATGTCGCCGTCCTCATCCTTTTTCGCGCCGTCCCCGGCGAAGTACATGTGCTCGAACCGGGACCAGTAGGTCTCCTTGTAGCGCTCCGGATCGCCCCAGATGCCGCGCAGCATCGACGGCCACGGCTCGGTCAGCACCAGGTAGCCGCCGGATCCGTTCGGCACCGGCTGGCCGGCTTCGTCCAACACGTCGATGCTGATCCCGGGCAGCGGAGTCTGTGCCGACCCCGGCTTGGCCGCGGTGACGCCGGGCAGCGGGCTGATCATCATGGCGCCGGTCTCGGTCTGCCACCAGGTGTCGACCACCGGCGTCCGGTCGCCGCCGATTACCCGGCGGTACCAGATCCAGGCTTCCGGGTTGATCGACTCACCGACCGAGCCGAGGACCCGAAGCGAGGAGAGATCGAACTTGGCCGGGATCTCCTCGCCCCACTTCATGAACGTCCGGATCGCGGTCGGGGCGGTGTAGAGCTGGCTGACCTTGTACTTCTGGATGATCTCCCAGAACCGGCCCTGGTGCGGAGTGTCCGGGGTGCCCTCGTAGATCACCTGAGTGGCACCGTTGGCCAGCGGACCGTAGACGATGTAGCTGTGCCCGGTCACCCAGCCGATGTCGGCGGTGCACCAGTAGACGTCCTTCTCCGGCCGCAGGTCGAAGACGTTGCGGTGGGTGTAGGCGGTCTGCGTCAGGTACCCGCCGGAGGTGTGCAGGATGCCCTTGGGCTTACCGGTCGTCCCGGAGGTGTAGAGGATGAACAGCGGGTGCTCGGCGTCGAACGGTTGCGGCTCGTGCTGCTCGCTCGCGCCGTCCACCACGTCATGCCACCAGACGTCCTTGGTGTCGTCCCAGGCCACTTCCTGACCGGTGCGACGGACCACGAGGACGTGCTCGATCGACGGTGACTTGGCCACCGCAGCGTCGACGGCAGGCTTGAGCGCTGCCGGGTTGCCCCGCCGGTACCCGCCGTCCGCAGTGATCACAACCTTGGCGTCGGCATCCTCGATCCGGCTGCGCAGCGCCTCGGCCGAGAAGCCGCCGAAGACCACCGAATGCGGGGCCCCGATCCGGGCACAGGCCAGCATCGAGATCACCGCCTCCGGGATCATCGGCAGGTAGATCATCACCCGATCACCGGTTTGGACACCGAGGGAGATCAGAGCGTTAGCGGTCTTCGAGACCTCACGTTGGAGTTCGGCGTATGTGATGCTGCGGGTGTCACCCGGTTCGCCTTCGAAGTGCAGCGCGACCCGGTCGCCGTGGCCGGCCTCGACATGCCGGTCGACACAGTTGTAGGCGACGTTCAGAGTGCCGCCGACGAACCATTTGGCAAACGGCGCGTCGCTCCAGTCCAGGGTCTGGGTCCAGTCGGTGGCCCAGCTCAGCTCCCGGGCCTGGGCGTCCCAGAAAGCGAGTCGATCGGCCGCGGCCTCCGCATAGAGCGATGGCTGGGCCACCGCTGCTGCGGCGAACTCCGCGCTCGGCGGAAATCGGCGCTTTTCGTGCATCAGGTTGGACAGGGTCTCGTTCGTCATCGGATCCCCTCCGGCGTTGGCGGGCAGTGACATCTGGACGGTCTGGCACTCGACCTTAATCGTCGCACCGGGCTCTGCGACCGCGCCGTTCAGTCGAGTGGAAGTAAACCAGTGCGGTCGTCCAGCCCATGGAGGAAGGCCGGACGACCGCACCGGAGTCAGCGATCCAGTCGAGCTGGATCAGATCAGTGGTGAACTGCTTTCTCGGCGCCGGCGCCGGTCAGCGAGCGAACCTCCATCTCGGCGTACTTGGCGGCGGTGCCGACCTCCCGACTGGTCACCGTGCCCAGCCAGCCGAGGAAGAAGGCCAACGGGATGGAGACGATGCCGGGGTTCTCCAGCGGGAACCAGTGGAAGTCGATCCCGGTGTCGGTGATCATCGAGAGCGAGGCACCGGTCTTGGCATCGACCTTCCCGGACACCACGGGGGAGAAGGCGATCAGACCGATCGCCGAGATCAACCCGCCGTAGATGCTCCAGAGCGCGCCGCGGGTGTTGAACCGCTTCCAGAACAGCGAGTACAGGATCGTCGGCAGGTTCGCCGAGGCCGCAACCGCGAAGGCGAGAGCCACCAGGAACGCGATGTTCTGGTCCTTGGCCGCGATTCCGCCGACGATCGCCACGATCCCGATCACCACTGCGGTGATCCGGGCCACCCGGACCTCGTCGTCCGCCCGGACCTGACCCTTCTTGATCACATTGGAGTAGACGTCGTGGGCGAAGGAGGCGCTCGCGGTGATCGTCAACCCGGCGACGACGGCCAGGATGGTGGCGAACGCCACCGCCGAGATCAACCCCAGCAGGAACGTGCCGCCGAGTTCGAAGGCCAGCAGCGGGGCAGCCGAGTTCGCCTTGCCCGGTGCGGCCAGAATCCGCTCGGATCCGACCAGCCAGGCAGCCCCGTAGCCGAGCACCAGAGTGAACAGGTAGAAGATCCCGATCAGCCAGATCGCCCAGACAACGCTCTTGCGAGCCTCTTTCGATGACGGAACGGTGTAGAAGCGCATCAGTACGTGCGGCAGGCCCGCGGTCCCCAGCACCAGCGCGAGGCCGAGCGAGATGAAGTCGAGCTTGGTGGTGCCACTGGTCCCGTAGCGCAGACCGGGCTCCAGCAACGCCTGACCCTGGGGAGAAGCGGCTGCGGCGTCGCCGAGCAGGGCGGACAGGTTCAGCCCAGCTTTACCGAGCACCCAGAAGGTCATCAGCCCGGCGCCGAGAATCAGCAGGACCGCCTTGATGATCTGTACCCAGGTGGTGCCCTTCATGCCACCGACCAGCACGTAGACGATCATCAGGACACCGACCACGGCAATCGTCAGGTTCTGCCCGGCGTTGCCCTCGACCCCGAGCAGCAGGTTCACCAGGCCACCGGCGCCGGCCATCTGGGCCAGCAGGTAGAAGAACGACACGGCCAGTGTGGAGATCGCCGCTGCGGTCCGGACCGGCCCTTGCCGCAGCCGGAAGCTGAGCACATCGGCCATCGTGAACCGGCCGGTGTTCCGCAGCAGTTCGGCGACCAGGAGCAAGGCCACCAGCCAGGCGACCAGGAAGCCGATCGAGTACATGAAACCGTCGTAGCCGATCGTCGCGATCGCGCCGGCGATGCCGAGGAAGCTGGCCGCCGAGAGGTAGTCACCGGCGATCGCGATGCCATTCTGCTGGCCGGTGAAAGCCCTTCCGCCGGCGTAATAATCGGCCGCCGTCCGGTTGTTTCGAGAGGCCCGGATCACGATCGCCAAGGTGATGGCGACGAAGACCAGGAAGATCGCGATGTTGACCGTTGGGCTACCGACGGTACCGCTGTCTGCCGCTCGGAAGATCGACGCGGTCACTTGACGTCACCTGCCTCCATGTGTCCGCGGAGCCGGTCCGCCGTCGGGTCAAACTGGCGATCCGCCCAGCGGGCGTAGGTCATCGTGATCGCGAACGTGGAAACGAACTGCAGCAGGCCAAAAATCAAGCCCACATTGATGTTTCCGAACACCTTCTGACTCATGAAGTCCGGTGCGTAAGCGGCGAGTCCGACGTACAGGAAGTACCAGGCCAGGAACAGGCCGGCGAGGGGGAAGACGAATCGGCGGAATCGTCGGCGCAGGTCCTGGAATTCCTCACTGGCCTGCACCTCCTCATAGCCTGTTCCGCCGGTGTGGCGAATGGGTTGATGGGTGGACATCCCAGTCTCCTTACTCCACCCGGTGCAGGGCAGAAGCTCGGCTGCGGCATTGCGGTCGATCTCTGCCCACTGTGAGACAAGTCACCCACGGGATGAAGGGGAGTCGCCGGCCGATGCGACCGGCGGCCGACGTCGTCGATGTACGGGACTCACCGCCGCGACGAGCGGTCACTCGGCGCGATGAACGGTATCGATCTGGTGATCACGGGCCGCTGGGGGCCAGGTCGTGTTTCATAAGTCCCCGCCTACTGCGGCGCACCCGGTGGGCGCCCCGCGGCGCCCGGGAAGGTCGCACTCCGTCGGCGCTGGCGCGCCTCCTCCCGCGTCGGCGCTGGCGCGCCTCCT
>DATINJ010000247.1:0-9784 GCA_035474375.1 Kineosporiaceae bacterium
GACATCGGCGGCGTACATCTGCATGAGTGGAATCCGCGTGCCCGAACCGACGTAATAGCCCACTGCTGTGCAGATACCGCCGGGAGCAAGTGCCCGCAGTGCGGCGCGCAGACCAGCCGGACGTGAGGTCGCCTCGACGGCGACGTCGTATCCACGCAGGCCGCGTGCCCGGGACAGTGGGCCGGTCCGTGCCCCGAAACCTTCGGCGATTCGAGTACGTGTGCTGTCGTCGTCCAGATAGTCGACGGCGACGGCGCCCTGGGCGACGGCCAGCCCCGCTGCGTAGAGGCCGATGCTCTTGGCACCGCCGCCCAGGATCAGTACCCGGCCACCGCTGCGGTCAGTCAGGGCGGGCACTACCGCTCGCCAGGCGTCGGCGAGATTGTCGCTGGCGGCAGCTACCCGCAGCGGCGGAATGCCGTTCGGTACCGGTACGAGCAGATGGTCGGCGTAGGGCACGGTCAGCGCGTCGGTGATCATGCCGCCGTAGTCGCCGCTGGCGGGACCGAACCCGTATGCAGCAAGGGTTTGCTTACTGGCCGTCGTCTCGCACTTGGAGGTCAGGCCGCGATCGCAGGAGCGGCAGGTGCCGCAGGAGACGGCCCAGGGAACGATCACCGTCTGGCCGACGCGGATCTGCTGGACGTCGTCGCCTACGGCGATGACCTCGGCGACGCATTCGTGGCCTATCCCGAACGGGCCTTGAAACGGAACCGGGCCGCAGATCGCGGCGATGACCGGATCGACCAGGCCGACAGCAATCCCGGCCTGTAACGCCCGGGAGACCGGACGGTGTATCGGCAGGGTGTCACCGTCACAGCGCGCGGCCAGAAATGGCCGCACGATCGCGGCGTTCGGATCGATGGGTCCGGGGGTCGTGGGTGGCCGCCACGCGAGCCTTCCGCTGCGGACGAAGTGCAGGTCACGACTCACGGGGAGCCGGCCGGTGCGGGAACAGGGTGCCGGCGAGTTCCGGTTCGGGCGCGATGAAGACCCCGTCCGCACTGACCAGAACGGTGGCAGGGTCCGCCGTGGTGGTGATCGAACCATGGGTGACGATCTTGCGGCCGTCGGTGCGGATGACCCGAGCATGCAGCCGCAAGGAGGTCTGCAGCGGAACCGGCCCGTGGTAACGCATTTGCAGGGAGACCGTCATTGCCGGGGTTCCAGCGGCGGCGCATGCCCGGCCCATCAGTTCGTCCAGCAGCATGGCGCTCATACCGCCGTGCCCATACCCGGGTGGGCCTTCATGGGCGATACCCAGAGCGCACCGGCCAAACAGACCGCCGTCAGCCGGCGTCACTTCCAGCGGCGGCGAAAGTGGGCTGCCGAGCCCGGTGACCGGGCTGTACATCCGGACACCCACCGGGAAGCCGTCCACAGCCGGGATCTCGGCGCGTGCCCGTCGCCGTCCGGTTAGTTGCGTTCTCAGGCGGCGGACCCCTTCGGCGACAAGGCGCAAGGTGTCCGGTGCGGCGGCGGTGCGTACGGTTGCGTCTACCAGTGCCCGTAGTTCGTGGCCGAGCGCGGCGATCTCCGCTCGCTGGGAGTCCACGTCGTCGGTCAGGTGTCCGGGGACGGGATCGGTCAAAGCTGTGTTCATCGGGTTTCTCATTGACTGATCAGGCTTTTCGGACGAAGACGGGTTTGAGGTGTTTCTCCGGCAGTGCCTCGGGCAGGTCCTCCCAGTCGAGGGTGTGGGAAACGACCCGCGCTGGATCGACGCGGCCCGAGGCGGCCAGGGTCAGAGCGTCAGGTAGGTGGGTGCGGACGTTGTCCCGAGCGATGCGCAAGGTGACGCCGGTGAGGTACATGTTGAGCAGGGGCAGCTCGCCAGGGCGGAAGTGATTGCCGGCGGACTCGCAGAACCCTTCGGGGGCAAGGCATTGCAGGGCGAGTGCGAGTTGGTCGACCCGTCCGGTCGCTTCCACGGCGAGGTCGAAGCCGTGCTGGATCGGCTCGAGCGTTTCGGCGGTGCGGGCTCCGAAGCTCTCGGCGAGTTGCCGGTGGTGCGGGTCGGGATCGATGTAGAGGACGTCGGAGGCGCCCAGAGCGCGCGCAATGTCGCAGGTGTAGAGGCCGATACTGCCGCGCGCGATGACCAGAACCCGGGCTCCTGGACGAGCTTTAAGGTGTGGAGCGACCAACCGCCACGACAGCGACCAGTTGTCGCTGGCCGATGCCATCGCCACCGGGTCCAGCCCGGACGGCAGTGGCACCAGCATGGCGTCGGCCCAGGGCACTCGAACCAGATCGGAGAACAGGCCGCCCCAGCTGCCGCCGATCGGGGCCCCGTACATCGCCATGTGTGGCACCGACGTGCAGTGCGCCGTCAGTCCCCGCAGGCAGGATTCGCACCCGCCGCAGCTGATCGACCAGGGCACGACGACCAGGTCGCCCGGGACCACGGTGGTCACGGCGTCGCCGATCGCGACGACCTTGGCCACGCACTCGTGGCCGATGGCGAACGGCGGCTCGATGAACCCGCGACCGGCCAGGATGGCGGAATCCACGTCGCAGGAAGTGGCTGCCACCGGCGCGACGATGGCGTCCTGGTCGGACTGCAACGCCGGGTCGGGGACGTCGCGCCATTCGACGGTCTGTCGCGCGACGTACGTCAGCTCACGCATCGGTGCGCTGTGCCTTGGCTGTGGCGACCAGATCGGCGTAATGGACGATCGAGCCACCGGCCCCCCAGGTACCCTCGGGCTGTTCATGCACCAGCACCCAGACCCGCAGCGCGTCATCCGCGGTCAGCCCGGCGGCGGCCAGCACGGTCCTGGTCACCTCCTCGACCAGACCCGCTTTGCGGCGTTCCGACAAAGCACCCTGCGGCACGGTGACATCCACGAGCAGACGCGGCGCGTCGTCCTCGGCGGTGGTCTGCGCATCCGGTGGCACTTCGATCAGGTAACTCCAGGCCTGGGCACGGAAGAACGCCGTGCTCGGCGCCCCCTCCCAGCGCAGCAAGACCACCGCGAGGTCGCGCTGCACGCTCGCGCGGCCGTCCTCGGTCAAGCCACCGGCTGGAACCGTGAGCCGAATCATCGGCATGGTCGTACCTCATTCCGTGAAATTTTCACTCTATGACAGTCGTTATAACCGACTACACGGTAGACTATGACGCCCGTTATAGCCAGTGGCAGGGAGACTTACACGTGACCACCAGTAGCCCGCAGGCGCGCGACCGGATCGTGGCCGGCGCCGCCGACATGATCAGCAGGCGCGGGCTGAACGCCACGAGCATCCGAGAGATGGCCAAGCACGCACAGGCGCCGCTCGGCTCGACCTACCACTACTTTCCGGACGGCAAGCAGCAGCTGGCCACCGAGGCCGTTCGCTACACCGGCGAGACGGTCGCGCGGAGGCTGCGCAAGGACTTGCGGGCGGGCCCGGCGGCTGGACTGAGTGCCTTCCTCGCCCTGTGGCGCTCGATCGTCGTCGACACCGATTTCCGGGCCGGCTGCCCGGTCCTCGCCGTCGCCATCGAAGAACCTGCCGCCGACGGGGCTTCCCTCGCCGTGGTCGCCGCTGCGGAGGTCTTCGACGAGTGGCAGGGTTTGCTGGCCGGCTCCCTACGCGAGCACGGCACCAGTCCTGAGCAGGCCGCGCAGATCGCCACGCTGATCGTCGCGGCCGTAGAGGGGACGGTAGCGATGTGCCGGGCCAAGCGCAGCACCGAACCGCTGGACCACATCACCGAGCAACTCCAAGCGGTCGTCCGCAGCGCGATCAGCGATTGACGGACACACGTCGATCGCGTTGCGCCGCAGGCGACTTCACCGGCCGAGGGCGGCGTGGATGGCTTTCGCCTTCTGCTCAGTGAACACACCGCTGTCGAGCAGGGAAAAGATGGACAGCACTCCGCCTCGCGATCCCCAGCTCCCCTCGTCGATGACGCGGAAGTTCACCCACCACGCAGGCGGCGGCTCCGGCAGTCCACAGGCTTCGGCCATCGCGGCCAGGATCCGCTCGATGACCTCGCCGCGAACCTCTGGACTCCAGTCTCCAGCCATGACCGCCACGTCGATCAGCATGACGTCGAGTTCAGCCCCGGCCTCAGCCACCAACCGGCCACCGATCGCCATCATGTCGGGCTCGCGTTCCACGAAATGCACCTGGAACCCGGCTCGGGCGGCGGCCGCAAACTGGCCGATCTCGGGCACGAGCACCGCGTCGGTCAGGGTCTCGGCCAGCGAACTGCGCTGACCCCTGCTCAAGCGCCCGGCCGCGCTGTTGACGGTGATGACGGTCATGAACTGCCTCCTATGACGATCGTTATACCGACAGCATAGCGCGAGTTATAACGATCGTCATAGGAGGGAATCGCCGCCGACGAGCTGGCACACCACGAGGACGGCGAGAAGTCCTGACCCGACGAACCGCATCTGCCGGTCGTGCGACTGGCACCATTCCACCGCCGTGCTCGCGCTGAACAACGACGTCGTGATGATTAACGATCGTCTACGCCAACCGCTGGATGCCACCGACCAGCACGCCCTGATCGGGTACGCCGCCGACACGATGACCGCCAGGCACCAGGCGACGCGAACGGTGGCACTGCCCAGCGGAGTCACCGCCGCCCTCCGGTACACGCCGGCGATGAGCGACTCCGGGCCGGCCGGCGGAGTTTTCCACCTTCGCTTCGCCCGGGCGGTACCGATCGCCCGTGGCCCTCCCAGCCCGGTCGCGTACGGACAAGCCCTATCCGGACTCGCCGAACTCGGCGCGGCCTGGACCCGTTACACCCAGCAGGCGATCGCCTGTTACGAGGCCGGCGACTGGGTAGCGGTCCGCGGTGAGGTCGGAGTCGGCAAGCTGGCCCTGCTGCACAGCACCCATCGACAGCGTAACCCTGCCGGACGGTGGCGGGTTTCGATCCACCGGCGGCCGGGGAGACTGCAGCCTGGCTGGAGCTGGTCGGTGCGGAGGTGACTACGCCGAGCACGTTGTTGGGATCCAGCGATCCGGCCCTGCACTCGCGAGTGGCAATCGCGCTGGAGACGCCGCCCAAGCACGACTTCGTGGAGGAACTGCTGGCCTTGTTCCCGCGCAGCATCGAGGCGACCGCGCTGCGGCATCGCCTGGAGGACGTCAGCGACCTGGTCAGCTACTTCCTCACCCGGCTGGCTCGTAGCGAACCGTTGACCTGCTCCCCGACCACCCTCGCCATGCTGCAAAGGTGTGCCTGGCCGGGCAACGTGGCGCAGCTGCGCCGTGTACTCACCAAGATTGCCCGGCGGCGCCGAAGCGGAGTAATCCAGGTCGAACACCTACCAGCGGAATGCCGGGCGACCAGTCGTCGAGTACTGACCCAACTGGAGGCGCTGGAACGCGACGCGGTCGTGCAAAGCCTGCTGAACAACTCGCTGAACGTCACCAACGCCGGCCGCGGCCTTGGGATGTCCCGAGCCACGATGTATCGCAAGATCCGCAACTACGGGATCCAGCCGGCCGCGCTGCGCTGACGCACGACCGGTCGGTATTCACCAGGCCACCGCACCATGGCGGTCACGGAAGGTCCCCGTCGGTCCATCCGGGCCAATAGTGGCGAGTTCGACAATCGCGTCGGTCCCCTCGGTCACTGTCTGCGGGCCACTGTGCCCGTTGAAGTCGGTCGCGGTATAGCCCGGGTCGGCCGCGTTCACCTTCACATTCGTCCACGCCTTCGAATACTGCGTGGTCAGCATGGTCACGGCAGCCTTCGACGCGGTGTAGAGCGGCGCAACCGGCCCCGACTCGACGCGCTCGGCATCGTGGGTCGCCGCGAACGACCCCATGCCGCTCGACACATTGACGATGACCGGGCTCGCGGACTTGCGCAGCAGAGGCAGGAACGCGTGCGTGACTCGGACGATCCCGACGACATTGACCTCGAACACCGCGCTCGCGTCTGCGGCCGTGATCGTGTCGGCACGTTCGTGGGTCCCGAAAATGCCTGCGTTATTGATCAGAACGTCGATGACCCCCTCGCGGGCCCCGATATCGGCGGCGGCTGCCGCCACCGAGGCGTCGTCCGTCACGTCGATCTGGACGAAACGGGCACCGAGTGCGGTGGCTGCGGCCTGGCCGCGCTCTGGATCGCGAGCGCCGACGAGGACGGTGTGGCCGGCATCGATCAACCGTCGTGCGGTCTCGTACCCGAGGGATCGGTTAGCACCGGTAATGAATGTTGTCGTCATGGGCTCACTGTCGGCCCGTTGCGAGAGGAGAGCCAGTGCCCTCCGCGAGGGTAGGACGGCCAGTACCAGGCAGAACGACGAGCCGTCAGACACAATGGTTGAGTGGAAGAGACGCTCGGCATGGCGTTGCGCCGCTGGCGCGACCGGCTTTCTCCCCTCGATGTCGGTCTGGCTTCGCGGGCCGGACGACGTGCGGCGGGGTTGCGGCGCGAGGAATTAGCTGATCTGGCGGGGCTTTCGGTCGACTACGTGGTGCGGCTGGAGCAGGGGCGCGCCAAAAGCCCGTCGGCACAGGTCGTCGCGAGCCTAGCCAGGGCACTGCAGCTGGAACCTGTGGAGCGCGATTACACCTACCGGCTGGCCGGCCTCCTCCCGCCACAGGAAGGGACAATTTCCACGCATGTTCCAGCGGGAGTCCAGCGGATGGTGGCTCGCCTCGCGCAGTTCCCGGTGGGCGTTTTCAGTGCCGACTGGACCTTGCTCTCCTGGACTCCCGCCTGGGCAGCTCTGCTGGGCGACCCGAGCGCACGGACGCCCGCCGAGCGGAACCTGGTGCGTTCAATCTTCGCCGCAGGGTCCAGAGGGCTCGCGGCCTGGCCCGTGCTCCCGGACGGCGACGCCTTGCACCCCGCCCTCGTCGCCGATCTGCGCTCGGCTCTCGTGGACTACCCCCGCGACCGTGCAGTGATCGAGCTTGTCGCGGAACTTCGCTCCACCAGTGCGGAGTTCACCCGGCTTTGGGACACGGGTGCGGTCGGTCCGCACGTCTCGGCTCGCAAGATCATCGTGCACCCCCAGGTCGGCGAGGTGACCTGCGACTGCGACGTGCTCACCGTCCCCGGCTGTGACATCCGCCTTATCCTCTACACGGTGGCCGCCGGTTCCGCCGACGCGGAGAAGTTGGAGTTCCTGCGAGTGACGAAGGGCGTCTGGCCCGACGGTTCCTCGCCTTCGGGACCCGCTCTATTCTCCACGCCATAGCATCAGGCCGGCCGGATCTCGTCCCCGCATCAGGGGCCTGGAAGGTAGCCGCAGGTGCCCGATGATTCAGCGGGGAAATATTGTGAAGGAAAGGTTCCAGTTGGTGATCACGGGGCTGCGATGGATCCATTCGCCGCTGTGGAGGGCCTGATGCATGAAGGCTGCCACGTCCGCCCGACTGATCGTCGGGTTGCCCATCATCGGCAGGTGATCGGCTGCCTGGAAGGTGCCCATGCCAGGGCCGTGGGTCAGCCGAGTCGGGTAGACCACGGTCCAGTCCAGCCCGCTGGAGCGGATGCGCTCTTCCGAGATCCTTTTGTCGGCGTAGATCTCCCTCAGCAGGGTGCCGTAGATCAGCTTCTGCGTGACGCTCGACCAGGCGAAGGTCTCACCGACGCCGAATGACGACAGCCACATCAGGCGCGAAACGCCCGTTGCCTTGGCTGCGTCGATCACAGCGGACGAGGAGCGAGTGAAAAGTTCGTCGGCGCGGAGGGAGGTGCCCCGGCCCAGGGTGGAGACGATCGCATCCTGCCCGGCCGCGGCGGCGGTGACGTCGTGGTGCGAGGTGGCGTCGCCGGTGACAAGGGTGACCCGATCGACGAGGTCACCAAGGGCAGACGGGTTCCGAGCGAAGGCCGTGACCGTGTCGCCGGCACGCAGGGCAAGGTCGATGAACTGGCGACCGGTAGGGCCGGTCGAGCCGAGAACGAGCAGTTTCAAGGGTCAGAAGGTCTTCTCTGTGAATGCGGCGGGAGGGTGCTGATCGAGCGCCTCGAGGCCAGGTGGGTCGCAACAGAACGCCGCCCCGGAAGGGACGGCGCTCTGTTGAATGAGCCTCTCAGAACATCGTGTTGTCGTTGGCAGACGTCTCCGGAACCGCCTGGAGCACATCCCAATGCTCGACGATCTTGCCGTTCTTCAGCCGGACAATGTCCGCGACCGCCGTGCCGCGGTCGCCCGGGAAGAGAGTCAGATGGCTGTGCACCATCACCAGGTCGCCATCGGCGAGCACCCGCTTGACCTCGATCTTGAGAGAGGGGAACGAGGCCTGGAAACCGGTGGCCCAGGCGACGAGGGCCGCCTTGCCGTTCCCGATCTGGGGGTTGTGCTGGATGTACGTCGAACCCAGGTATCGGTCCGCTGCCTTCTGCGGCTTCTTCTTGTTCATCAGCAGGTCAACGAAGGCGAGCGCGGTCCGCTTGTTGGTCTCCTCCGTGTGGGCCCGGTCGCCCGGCACGGACACCGAAGCTGGAGTCGGTGTCAGCTGGGCCGGGCTGGCCGAGGCCGTGGCGCCGACGGCCAGTGCGGATGCGGTGACGACACCGACGACGGACAACGCGACGATTCGGCGGAGTGCTTGAGCGTTCATGGTGGTCTCCAAATGCATTGTGGGCAGGTGCCTTCGGCCGAGGTCCCGAGGTGGACAGCGGCTGTGTAGTGGGGGTGTTGCTCCGGCGGGCGTCGGTGTCAGCGGCGGCGCAGACCACCGTCGATGAGGTGGACCTGGCCGGTGATGAACGAGGCGTCGTCCGAGGCGAGGAACGCGACGAGGTTGGCGACGTCCTCGGCGGTCTGCTCTCGCTTCAGGTTCTGCATCTGAACGTAGTGCCCGAAAGCCTCTTCGGGCAGTTCACGCAGGGTGGTGGGGGTGCGGATCACACTGGGGGCGAGGGCGTTCACGGTGACGTCGTACGGGGCCAGGTCGGTGGCCAGGGAGTGGGTGAACCCGTTGATGGCGCCCTTGGTGGAGACGTAGCCGACGAACCTCGCCGGGGCCTCCCAGTAGCTGGACGAGGACATGTTGATCACCCGACCGTGCGGGGACTTCTTCAGGTCCTGCAGGAACGCCTTCGTGACCAGGAACGGACCGTTGACGTTGACCGAGAACAGCTGCTTCCACTGCTCGAACGAGGTGTCCTCGAAGTCGGGGACCATGGCGATGGCAGCGTTGTTCACCACGATGTCGACGTCACCCAACTCGGCGTGGACCTGATCGGCAAAGGCATTCACCGAGCCCTGGTCCGAGATGTCGCCCTTGGCACCGAAGAACCGTTGACCACTCGCCTGGACGAGTGCCTGGGTTTCCGCAGCGGGGTTGACGTCGAGAACCGCGACGTCGGCGCCGTCCTCGGCTAGCTTTTGGGCGATCGTGCGGCCAATTCCGGCGGCACCGCCGGTGACGATGGCGACTCTTCCGGTCAAGCGTCCAGACATGACGTATCTCCTTGTGTACGAGGTTGGTTCGTGGATTCTTAGGCGTCGATCGTGATAACGATCTTGCCGCTCGCCGTTCCGGCGGCGAGGGTGGCCAGCCCTTCAGTGGCCCGCTCCAACGGGAGCACGGTATGCACGTCGATGCTGAGGGCCCCGGCGGCGGCCTGCTCGGCCAGCGGAGCGATGATCTCGCGAACCGGATGGGCGAACACGGTGGCACCGGTGAGCCCAGCTGCGGCGAACATGCCGGCGTCCGCAACCATCGTGGTGGTGGCGACCTGGCCGTCCTTGCGGACGGCACCGAGGGGAATCTCTGCCGGGGTGTTGCCCACGAGGTTGATCAGCGCGTCGACGCCGTCCTGGTAGACCGACCTGACTTGCTCGACGACCGAACCGGTGGTGTA
>DATINJ010000248.1:0-78653 GCA_035474375.1 Kineosporiaceae bacterium
TGTTACGAACAGAGTCCAAGGTCGGGAAGGACGATGGAAGTTTGGGATGGCTACTTCAGGATGGTGCTGATCCCTCGGACGCTGCAGATCATTGCGCCAATCAGCCCGATCAGTAGGCCGGCCAGGGTAAGGAGCGTGTAATGCCCTTGCAGAGTGGAGATACCGAGCGATAGCAGAACCAAGCCCAGATAGGCCAGGGTGCGCACGCCCCAGCGAATCGGTCTACGGTCGGTCGGCATTGGGCGATCCTTCGGCTAGACGGACGGCGCTGGCGCGGGAGGGCGCGGGGGCGCGAGAGGCGGTGGTGGCACGCGGTGCGGCAATGGATTGACGGGCCACCGCGGGGCAGGGCAAAAAGGTGCGTCTGGGCAGGTCGGCGACCGATCCGGCAACCACGTGCCGAGCCGCCCAGCGGCCCATCTGATAGTGCGGCACCCGGACTGTGGACAGCGGCGGATGCATCCGGGCCGCGAGTTGGACCTGATCGTCGTAGCCGACGACGGACATGTCCTGTGGAACGCGGATCCCGGCCTCGCCGAGGGCCAAGTACGCGCCCAGCGCCATCCGGTCGTTGCCACAGAGGATCGCCGTCGGGCGGTCGGGCTCGGTCAGGAGTCGACGGGTCAATTCGTAACCCGAATCGGCTTGGAAGTTTCCGGGCCGGACGAGCTGGTCGCCGGGTTTCACCCCGGCGCCCTCGAGCGCGGCTCGGAAGCCCCGTAGTCGGGCTCGGGTCGCCCAGGCCCCGGCTCGACCGGTGAGGTAGGCGAACTTGCGGTGACCGGCCGCGAGCAGAAGGTCGGTGGCGTTCCGGCCACCGGACTCCTCGTCCGGCAGGACGGCCGGCAGCAGATCACCCGCGGGAAAGCCATTGACCATCAGCGAGGGAACGCCTTTCAGAGCATCTGGAACGATCAGTCGACGAATGTCCATCATCACGAACATGATCGCGTCTACCGGACGATCCACCAGTTCGTCGATCACCTCCCGGAGGATCCGTCGACGGCGGGTGGTGTTCACCACCAGAAGCAGGTTCCGATCGGCCCAGGCGGCCTCGTGCGCTCCCAGGATAATCGAACCGACGAACGGTTCGATCGCGATCTCGTCCGTCACCAGACCGATCGTCGCCGTCCGCTGGGTGCGAAGCCCACGAGCCGTCCGATTCGGCCGGTAGTCCAGCGTCTCCACCGCTGCCAGCACCCGTTGCCGGGTCTGATAACTGATCGTCTGACCGCTGTTCTCATTCAATACGAACGACACCGTGGACGACGACACCCCGGCCAACCGACCGACGTCCGCCATCGTCGCTCGTCGTCCGGTCGGCGGATTCACCGGCTGATCCCGCGCCGTCAGCCTTTGACCGAACCGGCGGTCAGGCCGCGGACGAAATAGCGCTGCAGGGAAAGGAAGACGATGACCGGGACGATCATCGAGAGCAATCCACCGGCCGTGACCAGTTGCCAGCCCTGGTTCTGTTGCCCGAGGAGACCGGCGACGGCAATGGTGATCGGCTGGTTTTCGGTCGGCCCGATAAAGACCAAGGCGGTCAGCAGGTCGTTCCACACCCAGAGGAACTGGAAGATCGCGAACGAGGCGAGCGCCGGCACCGACATCGGCACGATCAGTCGCCAGAACGTGACGAAATGGCTGGCACCATCGATCTTCGCCGATTCGATAACCTCTTTGGGCAGGGTAGACATGAAGTTTCGCAGGATGTAGATCGCCAGCGACATGCCGAACCCGATGTGTGCCAGCCAGACGGCAGGGAAGGTGCCGACCATGTCGAACTGGCCGTAGAGCTGGAGTAGCGGCACGAAGGCGACGTAGTTGGGGACCACCAGCAGGGCAACGATCAGGAAGAAAAGCGTGTCGCGGAACGGGAACTGCATGAAGGTGAAGGCGTAGGCGGCGAACGCGGCCACCATGATCGGGATCAGGGTGGCGGGCAAGGCGATCGCGAAGCTGTTGATGAACGCGTCACCGAGCCCGGATTTCGACCAGGCCTGCTGGAAGTTGTCGAAGGTGAAATTGGGATCGGTGAAGACGTTCCACCATCCGTTGGTGTTGGCGTCGTCCTTGGGACGGAACGACGTGATGACCACACCGATGATCGGGACTATCCAGAGGAAGCAGATCAACCAGACGACGCCCCGGGCCAGCGGTGTCGCTTGCCCCTGGCCGCCGCCGGCGTCGTTCTTGCCCCGACGGAAGAGACCGGATCCACGACCACGGGTTTGCACCGGTGCCGGAGTGACAGTAGTGGTACTGGTCATCGCGTTGCCTCCTCAGCCCGGAACTGCCGCACTTGATAGACCATGATCGGGAGGATCGCGATCATCAGTAGGACGACGATGGCCGCCGCATACCCGTTGTTGCTGTTGCTGAAAAGCTGGTTGAAGAACTCATTCCCGACGACGTTGGTATTGAAGTTGCCGTTCGTCATCACGTAAACGATGTCGAAGATCTTCATGACGCCGATCGTGACCGTGACGAAGACGGTGATGATGGTGGTGCGGATTTGCGGAATCACCACCCGGCCGAAGATCTGGCGCTCGTTGGCGCCGTCCACCCGTGCCGCTTCAAGGGTTTCGGAGGGAACCCCCTTGATCGCGGCCGAGAGGAGCACCATCGCGAACCCGACCTGGGCCCAGAGCAGGGTCACCATCAGCAGGAAGCTGTTCACCCGGAAGTCGGATAACTGCAACCAGTTGACCGGATCGAAGCCGAGTTTGGTGATGATCGCATTCTGCAACCCGATCTGTGGCTCGCCGGGCGGGTTGGATGCGTAAATGAACTTCCACACCGTCCCAGCTCCGACGGCGCTGATCGCCATTGGCAGGAAGATGATGGTCTTTGCGGTCTTCTCGGCCTGTGGCTGGAGCCGGTCGGCGAGGACGGCGATGATCAGTCCAAAGACGATGGTGACGGCGGGGACGACCAGAATCCACAACAGGGTATTGAAGAGCGTCGAGCGAAAGTCGCTAGAACCGAGGAGGTCACGGTAGTTGTCGAAGCCGGTCCAGGCAGTGCTCTCCTGGTTGGCAAAGCTGAAGACGACGGTCTGCCAGGCCGGATAGATGAGGTACAGGCCGATCGCGCAGAGCGCCGGCAGAATATAGAAGTAGGGCTTGATCCGCTCCTCCCACTTGCCCGGGAGCAGCTCCGCCAGCTTGTTGAGGAGCCAGTAAACGATCAAGGCGCCGCCGACCCCGTAGAGCACTGTCAGAATGGCGTTAACGAGTTTCATGGTCACTGGCCCGCTCCTTCATGAGCTCGAACCGCTTGACTGAGCATGGTGCTGCCACCCGATCATTGGTCGTCGGTGGGCCAGCTGTCGTCGATTCCCTTGAGCGCCTCGGCGAGGTCCTGCTGGCCGCTGATCCAGGACGTCATGTCCCGCCAGAACGAACCAGATCCGACCGCACCGGGCATCTGGTCGGACCCGTCGAAGGCGAACGCCGTTGCGCCGTAAGCCACCCTGGCGGCCTTCCGGACCACGTCGTTCGGGTAGTTGCTCTGGTCGAAATCCTTGTGCGGGGAGATGTAGTTACCCTGCTTCGCGTCCTCGGCCCCGAAGTCCTTGGTGCTCATGTACTTGAGAATCTTCTTTGCGGCCTCGTTCTGCGGACTGAACAGGGCGGCCAGGTCACCGCCGCCGAGCACCGGATCTTCACCGCCTGCGGTGGCCGGCGGGAACCCGAACACCCCCACGATGGAGTCGATGTTCTTGATCACCGAGTCCGGGAAGCCGCCGGGGGCGGCGACGAAATTGCCCTGCTTGTAAAGGAAGCAGCCGGGAGGATTCTTGAACATCGGGTTGGCGGCCGTGTTGAAATTGTTACTGGCAATGGATTGGCGGCCGCCGACCACGTTACCGTCGGTAAAGGCGATTTGCTCGAAGGTCGCGGCGGCCTGCTTGACCTCGGGGGACTCGAACTTGATGTCGTGATTGACCCACTGGTTGTACTTGTCAACGCCCTGCTGGTGCAGGATGAGATCCTCGAACCAGTCGGTGGCCGGCCAGCCAGTCGCGGCCCCGGACTCGACGCCCAGGCACCACGGCGTCTTTCCGCTACTCCTGATCTTGTTGGTCAACTCCAGCAGTTCCGGGATCGACTTGGGTTCGGTGTAGCCCGCCTCGGCAAAGGCCTGCTTCGGGTAATAGACAAGGCTCTTCACGTTCATGCTGACCAGCAGGCCGTAGAGGTTGCCGTCGACCGTCCCGGTATCAAGCGTTCCCGGGGTCATGCTGTTCTGCAGCGTTGGCATGTCGAGGATGTCGTTCAGCGGCGTCAGTCGGTTCCTGTTCGCCAGATCTCGGAGCACTCCTGGCTGCGGGAACATCGCGATGTCCGGCAAGTTGTTGCCCTGTACCCGGGTGTTGATCAGCTGGTTGAAGTTCGTCGTCGGAGCCCAGTTGATCGTGATTCCTTGAGACTTGGCGTACGGGTCGACCGTGGCCCTGAAGGCCTCGAACTGGTCGCCGGTGAAGCCCAACATGATCTCAATAGTGTTGCTGGTATTGCCGTTACCTCTCGCCCTCGCAGTGTCGTTGGGGTCGACCAAGCATCCGGTGGTCAGCAACGCCGCAGCCCCGATGACCGCGAGTCCTTTCACAAATGCGGGACCTTGTCGCATCTGGGCTCCTCTTCGCCTCAGGCATGGCAGGAGAAGCCCCTCGCCCTGGTTAACTCAGCGCTGAGGAACCACCGCCATACAAGCCCTAACTCGAATTAGTTCAGCTTTCTCCCGAGTCGCTCCGTTGTCAACGAGTTGTAGCGAATGCGTGACTTCGGCAGCGGGATTTAGCGGGTGACGGCGGTCAGGACGTCGTCCATCGCCCGAAGCGTGTGCGCCGGCAGTAGTTCGTCGCAGTAGGGCAGCGCGGCGGCCATCGCTCCGACCAGTGGCGCATAGCCTGGCGCCGCCGCTCGCGGGTTCAACCAGATCACCCGATGCGCACGCCTGCGGAGCCGGGCCATCCCGGCGGCCAGTTCGTCCGGGTCATCGCTGTCCCAGCCATCCGAGGCGATCAGCACGATCGCGCCGCGGATCACTCCGCCGTGCCTGGAGCGCAGCAACGCGCGCAGATTGGTGGCGATCCGAGTTCCGCCGAAGCGGTCGATCACGGTTCGGCCGGCCAACTCGATCGCCTCGGCGTCGTGATGATGGTTGAGCACCGTGGTCAGTCGAGTGAGCGCGGTCGCGAAGGCGAAGACCTCGGCGTCTGCGGAAACCGCCGCAGCTCGCATCAGGTGCAGGTAAGCGGTGGCGTACGGCTGCATCGACTGGCTGACGTCGACGAGCATCACCACCCGTCGGCGCTTGCGGACCGGCTTGGTCCGGACCAGCTCGATCGGTTCCCAGCCGGTTCGCCGGGCCTGGGCCAGAGTAGGTCGTAAGGCGATCGTGCGGCCGGCTGGATGGGTTCTGGTCCGCCGGGTCCGCCGGGTCGGCCAGCGGGCCAGCGCAGTTTCGAACCAGGCGCCGAGCAAGGCCAGCTGGGCCGGGTCGAGCTGGTCGAACGGCGTATCGGCCAGGCCTTCCAACTGGCTCGGCAACCGTTGCGGAACGCCGATCTCGGTATCCGCGGTCGACTCATCGGAGGTCACAACGGTCGGCAGGGTTGCCCATGGCAGGCCGCCGCCGTCCTCCTCCGCCAAATCCGTGGGGTCGGCGTCCGGCAGACCCGCCCAGCCGTCCTCGGAGCGAGGGGCGGAACCTCGACGGGCATTCGGGTCCAACCGCAGGACCACCTCGTCGAACACCGCAGCGAAGACCCGGTCGAAGACCGCCAGATCGCGCTCGCGACGAAGCAAGCTGATTCGGGCCACCCAGTACAGTTCCGGGACCGAGCCGAGCCCGGCCACCGCAAGGGCCCGGGTGAACGTCTCGATCCCGCTGAAGCCGACTGCGATCCCGTGCCCGCGCAACCGGACGGCGAAGGCCACCGCGAAGGCCGCCCGGTCCACGCCTCGCAGCAGGGCGGCGGCCACCGCCTAGCGCCGGGTCCGGAAGAAGATCACCGCAGCAACCACGACCGCTCCAGCGATCGCCACCGGCACCAGTCGCTTGACCGCCGCACCCCCGGCCAGATCGAGCAGGTCGAGCGCCTCCGGCTCGGGTGCGGCTTTGAAGGTCCGCCGAGCCGGCGTCGCCGTGGCCACTGGCGATGCCAGGTCCGGCTGGGCGAGGTCCGGCTGGGCGAGATCAGCCTGGGCGAGGTCCGGCTGGGCAACTTCCGGCTCAGCGACGTCGGCCGGCGCAACCGGTTCAGCGACGGTTTCGGGTTCGGCCGGTGCGGCAAGCTTGCCTTCCAGGCAGCTGACGAACTGGCCGAGCAACTTCTCCGAGACCTCTTGGATCATGCCGGCGCCGAACTGGGCGATCTTGCCCGAGATTTTCAAGTCGGTGTCGATGCCGACGGTCGTGCTCTCGCCGTCCGAGTGCAACCGCACGGTGATCACAGCGGAGGCGGTGCCGGCACCACGGCTGTCCCGACCATTGGCGTCGATCACTCCCCGGTAGTTCTCGTCGTCCTTTTCGATAAAGACGGCGGTGCCCTTGTACTCCGCCACCACCGGGCCCATCTTGACCTTGACCTTGCCCTCGTAGATCTCTGCGGCCGAGATCTCATCGGCGGGCCGAATTCCGGTGAGCTGCGCACCCGGCATGCACGGGGCGATCGCCTCGACGTCGGTCAGCAGCGCCCAGGCTCGATCAATCGGGGCTTGCACGGTGAACTCGTTGTTGATCTTCATGATGTCCTCTCGCGGTATCCGAGATCGTCGAGGGCGGCGACCACGGTGTCCCGGTCATCAGCGGTCTTGACGACCGCGACCAAGGTCTGGATGACGTCGGAGCGACCGAGTTCGGAGACCCCGAGCACGGCCAGCGCCGATACCCAGTCGATCGTCTCGGCCATCCCCGGCGCTTTGTCCAGCTCGAGGTTCCGCACTCGCCCTACGAAATCTGTTGCTGCGGCGATCAAAGGCTCGGACGCGGTGGGGACCGAACGGCGGAGGATCTCGGCGGCCCGGATCGCCGACGGGAACTCGATCCAGTGGTACAGGCAGCGCCGCCGGAGCGCATCGTGCAGTTCCCGGCTGCGATTCGACGTCAGCACCACGATCGGTGCCCGAGCGGCGGTGAAGGTACCGAGTTCCGGGATGGTGATCGAGGCTTCACCGAGGAACTCGAACAGCAAGGCCTCGAATTCGTCATCAGCCCGATCGATCTCATCGATCAGCAGTACCGGTGGAACCGGCCCGGGGTGCCGGACGGCCTGCAGGATCGGCCGTTCCTGCAGGAATTCCTCGGTGAAAAGATCAGCCTGGGCGAGCTTTTCGTTGCTTGCCTCGGACAGTCTGATAGCTAGTAGTTGTCGCTGGTAATTCCACTCGTACAGGGCTTGGCCGGCGGTCAGCCCTTCGTAGCACTGCAGGCGGATCAGCGGAGCGCCGAGTGCGCGAGCCAATGCCTTGGCAGAGGCGGTCTTTCCAACCCCAGGCTCGCCCTCCAGGAGCAACGGCTGGCCCAGGGCCAGGGACAGATAGAGCGCGGTCGCCAGTCCGGGGTCGACGAGGTAATTGACAGCGTCCAGTCGGCGCTGCAGGTCGGCGGCGTCGACAAGTCGCAGCGGATCCGGCACCTAGGTCGCCCCGGCGGCGAACCGGTCTCGGCAGCCGGCACAGCAGAACCAGTGGTCGACGCCGTCCACCTGCAGATACGGGGTGTCCGGGCCGACGGTGACCGTCATCCCACAGATCGGATCGATGGCGGACGTCGGCTCCGAGGGCAGCTCCGAAGACGACTGCGCGGACGGCGAGCTGGTGGTGGCCGGGCCGGCCGCCGATCGCTGTGGGGCCACGAGGCCCTCGGTTCGGATTGCCTTGATTATCTCGGCCATGATCGAAAGGGCGATTTCCTCGGCGGTTTTCGCTCCGATCCAGAGGCCGACCGGGGTCCGGACTCGAGCTCGTTCGTCGTCCGTCAAGCCGAGTTCCGACAGCACCGCTCGGCCCCGTCGCTGGCTGGCGACCAGCCCGACGAAGCCGACTCCGGCGTCCAGGGCGGTGCGGATCGGCTCGTGCTCGTTCCGGCCGAGGCTGGAGACGATCACCGCAACCGCATGCTCGACGTCCTCAGCCGCACCAACCTCGAAGCCGAGCGATCCAGCCAGCACTCGGACCGCATGGGCGATCGGGGTGTCGCCGACCACCCACAGGACCGGTGCCGGAAGCAGTGGCTCCAGGAACATCTCCATCGCCCCACCGGACAGGCAGGGGTTCGTCACCACTTGCGCGCCGGGAGAATCGGGGAACGGCTCGTCCGAATCGGGCAGCACCCGCAGCAGCATCGACTGGCCGTCCGCCAGGGCGCTGAGGGCGGCAGCGCGAACCGAGCCCTCCGCGCAGACCCCGCCGACAAACCCTTCGATCGATCCGTCGCCCAGCACGATCGCGTCGTCACCCGCCCGGACGGACGTTGGCTTCTCCGCCCGGACGACGGTGACGTGCACGAAAGGCACCCTGCTGGTGAGTAGTTCCGTCATCCGGGCGCTCATCACAAGGCTCATATCGGGGGAGTGGCCTTGCCCTGCATGGCGTCCCAGACTCGGGACGGCGTGAGCGGCATGTCGGCGTGCCGAACGCCGTACGGCTTCAGCGCGTCCATCACCGCGTTGACGACCGCCGGTGGTGACCCGACGGTTGCCGACTCGCCGATCCCCTTCGCCCCGATCGGGTGGTGCGGTGACGGAGTGACGGTGAAACCGGTCTCCCAGTCGGGCACTTCAAGGGCCGTCGGGATCAGGTAGTCCATCAGCGATCCGCCGAGGCAGTTGCCTTCCTCGTCGAAGGCGATCATCTCCATCAGCGCCATCCCGACCCCGTCGGTCAGGCCGCCGTGCACCTGGCCCTCGATGATCATGGGATTGATCCGGGTACCGCAGTCGTCGACCGCGATGAACCGGCGGACTTTGACCTCGGCGGTGCCGGGATCGACGTCCACCACGCAGATGTACGCCCCGAACGGATAGGTCAGGTTCTCCGGGTTGTAGCAGATCTGCGCTTCCAGGCCACCTTCCAGCCCTTCGGGCAGGTCGCCCGCGCCGTGCGCCCGCATCGCGATCGCCTGGATCGTGACTGACTTCTCCGGGTCGCCCTTTACGTGGAAGGCGCCCTTCTGCCATTCCAGGTCGGCGACCGAGACCTCCAGCATGCCGGAGGCGATGATTCGGGCCTTGTCCCTGACCTTACGGGCGACCAGGGCCGCCGCTGCCCCGGAAACCGGGGTCGATCGGCTGCCGTAGGTGCCTAGGCCGAATGGGGTGTTGTCGGTGTCGCCGTGGACCACGTCGATGTCGGCCGGAGGGATGCCGATCTCCTCGGCGATGATCTGGGCGAACGTCGTCTCGTGGCCCTGGCCCTGGGATTGCACCGAGAGTCGAACCACCGCCTTGCCGGTCGGATGCACCCGCAACTCGCAGCCATCCGCCATGCCGAGACCAAGGATGTCCATGTCCTTGCGCGGCCCGGCGCCGACCGCTTCGGTGAAGAACGAGATCCCGATCCCCATCAGCTCACCGCGAGCCCGCTTCTCGGCCTGCTCGGCTCGCAGCTCGTCGTACCCGGCCATTTCCATGGCCAACCGCATGGTCGGTTCGTAGTCGCCGGAGTCGTAGGTCCAGCCGGTCTTGCTCGTGTAGGGGAACTGCTCGGGCTGAATGAAGTTTTTCAACCGCAGCTGCGCCGGGTCCATCCCGAGTTCGTCGGCCAGGCAGTCGACGATCCGTTCCACCAGGTACACCGCCTCGGTGATCCGGAAGGAGCAGGCATACGCCACGCCGCCGGGAGCCTTGTTGGTGTAGACGGCGGTCATCTTGCAGTAGGCGGCTTCGATGTCGTAGCTGCCGGTGAAGACGCCGAAGAAGCCGGCCGGGTACTTCACCGGGGCGGCGGTGCCGTTGAAGGCGCCGTGGTCGGCGAGAACGTCGGTCCGGATCGCGAGGATCTTGCCGTCCTGGGTGGCCGCGATCTCACCGCGCATGATGTAGTCCCGGGCAAAGCCCGTGCTGATCAGGTTCTCCGAGCGGTCCTCCATCCACTTCACCGGCTTGCCGGTGACGATGGAGGCCACGATCGCGCAGACGTACCCCGGGTAGATCGGCACTTTGTTGCCGAAGCCGCCGCCGAGGTCCGGGGAGATCACTCGGATCTTGTGCTCCGGGAGCCCGGCCACAATGGCGTACAGGGTGCGGTGTGCGTGCGGCGCCTGGGTGGTGGACCAGAGTGTCAGCTTGCCGTCGACCCGGTCATAGTCAGCGACCGCACCGCAGGTCTCCATCGGCGCCGGGTGCACCCGGGGATAGACGATGTCCTGCTTGACCACGACCACGTCAGGCCGGGCGAAGATCGCCTCGGTCGCGGCCTCGTCCCCGGTCTCCCAGTCGAAGCAATGGTTGTCGGTCTTGCCGTCCAGGTCGTCGCGGATCACCGCGGCCTCCGGGGAGAGCGCCCGTCGGGCGTCCACCACCGGCTCCAGGATGTCGTACTCGACCTCGATCAGTTCCAGCGCGTCCCGGGCGGTGTACCGGTCCTCGGCCACCACGAAGGCGACCTCCTGGCCCTGAAAGCGCACCTTGTCGGTGGCGAGCACGGCCTGGACGTCGTTCGACAGGGTCGGCATCCAGGCCAGGCCCTGAGCGGCCAGGTCGGCGCCGGTGATCACGGCCTTCACCTTCGGCAGCGCCTGAGCCGCGCTGACGTCGATGCTGATGATCCGGGCATGCGCCACCGGCGAGCGCAGGATTGCCAGGTGCAGCATCCCGTGCAGTTGGACGTCGTCGACGTACCGGCCGAGGCCGCGGACGAAGCGCGGGTCCTCCTTGCGCAGCATCCGGCCGTAGCCGACTGGTTTCTGATCATTGTTGACGACGGTCGGGACGGTGCCCTCGCCGGTCGGCGCCTCGACCGGTGCTTCCTCGGTGGTGGTCATACCGGATCCCCCACGGTCTCGCTCTGCTTCAACTGATCAGTTTCTTGAAGTTCGGTCACCGGACCGCCCTCCTGTGCCGGGCTCTCGCCGGCCTCCTTCGCCGCCGCCCACTGAATCGAGCGGACGATCGTGGAGTAGCCGGTGCAGCGGCAGATCTGCCCGGAGATCGCTTCGCGGATTTCCGGCTCGCTGGGGTCCGGGTTGCGGTTCAGCAGAGCCCGAGCGGTCATCATCATTCCCGGGGTGCAGAACCCGCACTGCAGGCCGTGGCACTCCATGAAGCCTTGCTGGACCGGGTCCAGGACGTTGTTCTGTTCCAGGCCCTCGACGGTTCGCACCGCCCGCCCGTCGGCCATCGCGGCCAGCACCGTGCAGGACTTGACCGGCTCGTCGTCCATCCAGACCACGCAGGTTCCGCAGTTGCTGGTGTCGCAACCCCAGTGCGTACCGGTGAGCCTGAGCTGATCCCGAAGGAAGTGAACCAGCAGCAGGCGGGGTTCGATCTCCTCGGTGACCGGCTCGCCGTTGACCGTCATCGAAACCTGCATGTTCAGACTCCCGTGGTGATCGGCGCGGGCGTTTGGGTTCGCGCAACGGCTCGGCGCAGGGCCCGGCGGGTCAGCTCGTCGGCGAGGTGCCGCTTGTACTCGACGGTGCCGCGCATGTCTCGAGTCGGGCTACAGCTCTGGCCGGCGATGGCACCGGCCTGGGCGTAGAGCTCTTCGGACGGGGCCTGGCCGCGCATCGCTTCGGAGATCGCCGGGATACCGGTGGTGTTCGGACCGACCGCGGCCAGCCCGACTCGGGCATCCACGATCACCCCGTCGTGCACCCAGACCGCGGCGCCGCAAGACGTGACCGCCCAGTCGCCGGCCCGGCGCTCGACCTTCTCGTAGGCGCTGCCACCGCCGGGCCGGATCGGGATCCGGATCTCGACCAACATCTCGTCGTCCGCGACCGCGGTTTCGTACGGGCCGCGATGGAACTGCTCCATTGTCACCACCCGCTCGCCGTCGGCACCGCGGATCACACAGCTGGCGTCCAGCGTGGTGCAGACAGCTGAGAGATCCTCGGACGGATCGGCCTGACAGAGCGAGCCGCCGAGGGTGCCCCGGTTGCGTACCACCGGGTCGGCGATCACTCGTTCGGCGTCCCGGAAGATCGGAAAGACGGTGGCCAACTGATCGGACTCGAGGAGTTCTCGATGCCGGGTCATCGCGCCGATCCGGACCTCGGTCGGGCTGAATCGGATGTACCCGAGTTCCCCGTGAAGGTCGTTGATATCGATTACGTAGTCGAGGTTGACCAGCCGAAGCTTCATCATCGGTAGGAGGCTGTGGCCCCCTGCGATCAACCTGGCCGAGTCGCCCAGTCGACCGAGCAGGCCGATGGCATGCTCGACGCTCGTCGCGCGCTCGTACTCGAACGGTGCCGGTACCTGCATGAACGGCTCCCCAAAACGTCGTGGTCGGGAGCAGGATGCGCAGTCCCCACCGTTTCGTGTCAACTGACCTAAGTCTTCGCTTAGGTCAGTTTGTCCAGAGTTGCCATTTCTACCGAACGCCGATCTAAAATCGCTGTCCGGGCGCGTTCACTGGACCATTGGTACGGACATCCGTCTGGGCCGATGCCGGAGGACCGCAGGAGGAGCCATGCGCGAACTGCTGGACGGTCTGGACCGATGGTTGGCCGAAGGTCGGCCCGTGGCGATCGCCCGGGTAGTCGACCTGGAGGGCTCCGGTCCTCGGTCGCCCGGAGCGGCAATGGCAGTGACCGCGGACGGCGAGGTGCTCGGGTCGGTCTCCGGCGGCTGTGTCGAGGGTGCCGTCGTCCAGGCTGCCCTGGACGTCCTGGACAGCGGCGAGCGGCCGGTCCTGAGCTTCGGATATTCCGATGATGACGCTTTCGCAGTGGGCCTTACCTGTGGCGGGACGATCCAACTCTTCATCGAGCCGCTGGCTGAGTTGACCGTCTACTCGCGGTTGGCGGCGGCGATCCGAGCCGGAGTCCCGGTCGCACTGGCAACCATGATCAGCGGCCCGGCGGCCGGTTCCACCCTGCTCGTGGGCTCCGGTGCCGACCTCGACGGGACGCTCGAACAGCCGTCAGTCGGCTCGTTGGGCGACTCCGAACTCGATCGGGTGGTGACCCGGGACGCTGCCGGAGAACTGGCGATCGGAAGCACTCGGGTGCGCCGGTACGGGCCGCGCGGGGAGGCGCGACGCGATGAGGTCTCAATCTTCATCGAGTCCTTCGTGCCACCGGCCCAGATGATCATCTTCGGTGCGGTGGACTTCGCCGCCGCATTGAGCCAGGTAGCGAAGGTCCTCGGGTATCGGGTCACGCTCTGCGACGCCCGGGAGATGTTCGCCACCCGAGCTCGGTTCCCCTTTGCCGATGAGATCGTTGTCGACTGGCCGCATCGACTGCTGGAACGGATCGGCTCGACGCTGACCCCCCGCGACGCGATCTGCGTACTCACCCACGAGGCCAAGTTCGACGTCCCGGCCATCGTTGCCGCGCTCGGGACCGACGTTGGTTACCTCGGCGCGATGGGCAGTCGGCGGACCCATGACGATCGGATCCGCCGGCTACGCGATGCGGGGGTGGACGACGCCGATCTCGCCCGGCTGCGCTCACCGATCGGGCTGGATCTGGGGGCCCTCACGCCGGAGGAGACTGCCGTCTCGATCTGCGCCGAAGTGATCGCCGCTCGCAGTGGCGCCGACCTCGCCGTCCGCTCGCTCCGGGCCACCGAAGGGCCGATTCATCACCGTGCCCCGCTGGTGCCTGCCGTCAGCGGCTGATCTGAAAGCCCGAGAGGCTCTTCGGAGAATGACGAATAATCTGCCATATTCTTGAATACCCTTTATCGGACAAAGGTAACGGGATGCCGAATGCCGCTTTGCGGCAGCCGGGTGAGGGTGTTTACTGCCGTTGCAGGAGAATGTCTTCTTCGAAGGAAAATGCATCGGTGCGGTCAATCCCGTGTCCCGTGCTCGGCCTCGACTGAGATCGGCCTGGCCCCGCCGGTCGCAGTCGCTCGATACTTGCGGGTATCCGGCGATTCGTTCGAAGTCTTGTTCTAAAGGGTCGAGTGGCGGCGAGGGTCATCGGTGGCGCACATTCTGGTGATTGAGGATGATCGGGAGATCCGGGACCTGATCGCCCTGCGGCTACTCATGGTCGGCCACTCTGTCCTCGCCATCTCGGACGCGGTCGGAGCGCTGGATACAGTGGACCGCATTGGCGCTCCCGACCTCTACGTAATCGATGTCGGGTTACCGGATATCGATGGATTTCGGCTGCTAGGCCGGTTGCGCGAGGTGGGGGTGAACGCTCCGACGATCTTCCTGTCGGCGCACGCCCAGGCGAGCGAGGTTGGGCTCGGAACCGCGATGGGGGCGAAGTACCTGACCAAACCGTTCGGCTCAAGGACGCTGATCGGTGCAATCGACGAGGTGCTGTCCGGGCGTGATGTTCCGGTTGGTAGTGCGGAATGATGAACGAATTGCTGACACAGATTGATGGCACAGATTCGACGGGCGGAGGGGGCCGATGAATGTGGGCAGGAAGCTGCGGTTGCTGATCGTTGAGCAACAACAAGAGGATGCCGAACGGTTGGTGGCAGAACTTGTTCGGGCTGGATTTGAACCGGATTGGTTGCGGGTGGAAACCCCGGAGGATCTGATTCAGGGGCTCTATCCGGCGCCGAACGTTATTCTGTGTGATCACGGCACACCAGGGCTGGACGCCGTGGAAGTATTGACCACTTTGCGCCGGCACCGCGTCGATTCACCACTGATCGTCGTCTCTGGGCAGCTCGACGAGGAGATCTGTGTCAAGACGCTGCGGATGGGTGCCGCGGACTACCTGCTGAAGGACCGGCTGGCCCGGCTCGGGCCGGCCGTGGAGCATGCCCTCGTCACTCGGCGGTTGGAGATCGAGAAACGAGAGGCCGAGCGCAAGGAACGCGAGACGGCGAGCATTCTGCGCGGGTTGGTGGCACACGCCCCGGCTGCGCTCAGCGTGAAGTCGGTGGACGGTACCTATCTCCTCGCCAACCGGCAGTTCGAGGTGCTGCGCGGGGTGCCGACCGGCACGCTGATCGGTCGTCTGGATGCGGAGGTCTTCCCGGTGCAGCAGGCCCGCGAGATGACCGCGTTGGATGCGTGCTGCTTGCGGGATCTGACCGTGATGGAACGGGAGGAGGAAATCGTCGAGCCTTCCGGTAAGCGCAACGTCCTCTGTATCCGGTATCCGGTGATCGACGACACCGGTGAAGTCTTCGGGATCGGTGCCATCTATCTGGACATCACCCGGCAGAAACGCGTCGAGGCGCAACTGCGCACGGCCCGGGCCGAGATGCTCTCCCGGGCCGAGATGCTCGGTGCGGGCATCGAGCAGTTACGCGAACTCAACCGGCTGAAGAGTCAGTTCGTCGACGCCGTCAGCCACGAACTGCGGACGCCGTTGACGAGCATTCGGGGCTACCTCGAGCTGCTCCGGGACGACGACGTAGACCTGGCCGAAGACCTGGCCCGTCGATGTCTCGATGTGATCGACCGAAACAGCGAACATCTGATGGGTCTGGTCGAGGACCTGCTGATCCTGTCCCAGGTGGACTCGGCAGACATTGCCCCGCTGACGAGACCGACGAAGCAGGTGTCGATCCCGGAAGTCGTCTCCAGCGCGGTGTCGATTCTGCGGCCCAGTGTGCAGCAGGCCGGGTTGTCACTGTCGGTCCGACTGGACCAGGTGGTGCCGCCGGTCAACGGGGATCGCGATCAGCTCGAGCGGGTGGTGATGAACCTGCTGTCGAATGCGGTGAAGTTCTCACCGGTGGACGCTGCTGGTGCGATCGAGGTGTCGGTTTTCAGCCAGGACGACTCGGTGACGGTGTCAGTCAGTGACCGGGGGATCGGGATTGGCGCGCAGGATCGAGATCAACTTTTCACCCGCTTCTTCCGCTCGGTGGCCGCCAGGGATCGCGGAATCCCCGGCAGTGGGCTGGGACTGGCCGTCGTCAAGGGAATCGTGGACAGCCACGGCGGAACGATCAGCGTGGCATCCACCCCCGGACGCGGGACAACGATGATCGTCCAGCTGCCGGCCACAGTCTGACCTGATCGCTGCCCGTTCCGCGGACCTGTATCTGAACGGCCGTCGGTTTTCTCTCCTCCAGGGGAATTACTGAGTACGGGGGAAATGCCGCCACGCCAGGGATGGATTTTTTGTCGATGACCGTGCCTTCACCAACCAACCCATCGAACCCCTCCAACCGTCGCCGAGTGCCGGCTCAGCGGCAACGCAGCGCCGCGACCATGGATGTCGGTGGCCTGCCACTGATCACCGTGCGCCTTGATGCCGAAGGTGAACTGGAACCCGGCGGCGAGGCGATGTTGCTCGGGGAATTGGTTGCTGCCGGTGCGACCGACGTGCTGATGCTCTGCCACGGATGGAACCCTGGTCCGTGGGGGCTCTCGCACTCTCCGGCACAGGGGTTCTTCCAAGCCGTGCCGTCGTTGCTGGAGCGGTTCGGTGTCCCCGGACGTCGAGTTGCTCTGGTCGACGTCCATTGGCCCGGGCAGCGGTGGTCCGATGAGCCGGTCCCGGCGCTGGACCGGGTCGGCGTCTTCGGTCTGACGGACAGCTTCGATCGCCTGGGAGTGCCTGCTCCACAGCCGCCGGACGACGCGAGCCGCTGGACGACGCGATCGGCGTTCGGTCCGGTTCAGCGCGAACGGGTCGACGAACTCCTTGAACTGCTGGCCACCCGACCCGACGACTCGGCAGCGCTCAAGCGAGCTCGGGTGCTGATCCGGACCCTCGCCGAGGAAGCCCCGGACACCGGTGACGGCGAGAGAAGCGACGTCCTCTCGGTCTTGGAGATCGACGACCCCTATCCGGATCAGCTGTTCGCCGATTTCGCGCTCCGGTTGACCGACCTCGGTGTCGTCACCGACCCGGCTGGTGGCAGCGCCGGCTTCGGTGACTCGGCATGCCGGCTCTGGCACGGTGCGCAGGAGGTGGTCCGTCAGATCACCTATTGGCAGCTGAAGCGGCGAGCGGCCGTGGTCGGCGAGCGTGGTCTGGGTCCGCTGGTCCACCGATTGCATGAGCAGCGCCCGGATCTCGGGATCAACTTGATCGGCCATGGCCTCGGCGCCCGGACGGTGGGATATGCCCTGCGCTGCCTGCCTTCGACGCCGGTCGTTCGCTCCGTGACGTTGCTGCAGGCGGCCTTCTCGCATTACGCCTTCGCCGACAAGTTGCCGTTCGATCAGTCCTGTTCCGGCGCGCTCGCCGGCGTCCAGGACCGGGTCGCCGGCCCGGTGGTGGCTTGCTACTCCCGACACGACACCGCTATCGGGGTGTTCTACCGGCTTGCCGCCCGAGCTGCCGCTCCGGACTCCGTAGGTTTCGAGACCGTCGGCCAGCGCTGGAACGCGCTCGGCCAGGATGGTCATCAGCCTGCGGCACGGGAGTTTCCGCTCAACCCGATCGGAGTGGCCTATGACTTCGAGCGATCGGGTCTGGTGAATATCGATGCCTCCTGGGTGGTCGGCCACGGTCCACCGCCGAGTGGCGCGCACTCCGACATCTGCCATCCAGAGCTGGCTTGGATCCCGCTCAGTGCGGGCGGGCTCTGCTGACGGTTGCCGGACAGGCCCTATGCCGGGGTAGCCAGGATGCCGTTGATCAGGACGTCGATTCCCCAGCGGGTGCGCTGCTCGGTCGACCCGTACGTCAGTTCCTCGTGCAGATCGGTGATGTTCGGGTACCGGTCGGCCGACAGCCCGGCAAAGATGTCCCTGGCTGCCGGGTGAATCTCGGCTTCCCGGTGTGCGATCTGGTCTCGCGCGGCGTGCAGTGATTCCTCGGCACCGGCCGCCGCGATGTAGAGCCCGAGCGCATCCACCGCCCAGGCTCGGGCTTGCCGGCTCAGCCCACCTTGGGTCAGCAAACCCAGCATCGCATCGGTGACGGCCAGGGCGTTCGGGCTGGTCGGAACGGTGGCGAAGAGCGCCTCGGCAATACCGGGATGCCGGCCGAGCTCCCTGATCGAGGCCAACATCAGGTCGCCGAGTTGCTTGCGCCAGTCGCCCCCGGGCCGGACGACCGGCACCGGGATCTCCCCAGAAATTCGATCGATCAGCAAGCCGACCAACTCATCGCGATTGCGAACATAGACGTAGAGCGAGGCCGGGCCGGTGTCGAGGGCCTGTGCCACTCGGCGCATGCTCACGCCGTCCAGCCCGTCGGAGTCGAGCAGAGTCATCGCGGCGTCGACGATCGTTTCCTGGCTGAGAGCAGGCTTCGCCGGACGTTCCCGCCTACTCATCGGAGCCCCGCGTTCCATGGCTGAAGCATAGAGAGAAGTTGAGCGAACGGTGTTCGTAGCGTACGGTGTTCGTAACGAACGCCGTACGTGGGGAGAATTGCAATGCCTGGTCTCGACCTGAACACCCAGGGGGGTGAGCCGGTGGACGTCGCTGCCTCGGCTCCCGACGCCTCGACAGCGGCCGGCGGGCATCCCTGGCGGTGGTGGATCCTCGCGGTGGTGCTGATGGCGGAGGTGCTCGATCTGCTGGACGCCACCGTCGTGAACGTGGCGGCCCCATCGATCCGAGAAGATCTCGGTGGCGCGGTGTCGATGATCCAGTGGGTCGCCGCCGGATACACCCTGGCCTTCGGCGTGCTGCTGGTGGTCGGGGGCCGGCTCGGGGACCGGTTCGGCCGGCGCCGGATGTTCCTGATCGGTGCCGTTGGCTTCACCACTGCCTCGGTTGCCTCGGCGCTCGCAACCTCCCCGGGGATGCTGATCTCCTTCCGGGTACTGCAGGGAGCGCTGGGTGCCGTGCTGATCCCCCAAGGGCTCGGGGTGATCAAGGCCGTCTTTCCTGCCGATCAGCTCGGCAAGGCATTCAGCGCCTTCGGCCCGGTGATCGGGCTGTCCGCCGTCTGCGGACCAATCCTGGCCGGGGCGCTGATCGACCTGGATGCCTGGGGTTCGGGCTGGCGGATGATCTTTCTGATCAACCTGCCGCTCGGGATCCTGGCGGTCTACGGCGCGGCCGCCTGGATGCCGAAAGACCCGCCGCGCCCCGAGGTGGTCATCGATGGGCTCTCCGGCGCCCTGCTCGCCATCGCCTCGCTACTGGTGATCTACCCGCTGATCCAGGGGCCGGAGCGCGGCTGGCCGCTCTGGACCTACCTCAGCCTGATCGGTGGCCTGCTGGTTGCACTGGGCTTCGGTTACCGCGAACGATTTTCCGCAGACCCGTTGATTGCCCCCGGCCTCTGGCGCAACCGATCCTTCGCCAGCGGAATGCTGCTCGGCCTGGTGTTCTTCGCCAGCGTCAGCGGACTGATGTTGACGATCTCGCTGTTCATCCAGAGCTACCTGCACTACACACCATTACGGGCCGGTCTGACGATGGCCCCGATGGCTCTCGGCATCGTGGTTGGTTCTTTGGCGGCCTATCCGCTGATCCCCAAGCTCGGCCGCCGGCTACTGCTGATCGGGCTGGTGGTGGACGCCGTCGCCGCGCTGGCGCTCGCCGAGGTGGTGCACCATTTCGGGGAGCAGACCGGCAACCTTGCGCTGTTCGGACCGACCCTGATGATCGGGATTGGAATGGCCGGGGTGTTCGCGCCGCTGTTCGACGTGATCCTGGCCGGGGTGTCCGAGGCGGAATCCGGCAGCGCGTCGGGCACCCTGACCGCCATGCAGCAGCTAGCCGGCGCCGTCGGCGTCGCCGGGATCACCACGGTGTTCCTCGCGCTGGGGAAACACCACTCCGGCTCGGATGCGATGGCGCTCAGTACCGTGGTGGTGGCGGCGCTCGTCTTGCTCGGATGTGCGCTGGTGTTCTTGCTGCCCAAGCAGGCCCGCTCCGCCGAATGACGGCTGCGGGCCCGCTCGGCTGATCCTGATCAGGTGCGCGGGGGCTGGGCATCCGCGAGATCGGTGAGGGCGGCCGCGGCCGTGATGGCTCGGTAGGCCGAAGCTGGGTCCGGCCATCTGGCCAACTGGTGAGCGATGGCCGGAATCTCTGCGGCGGTGCCGAAGCGTTCTTGGAGCCGGGCGACCAGCCCTTGCTCCAGGCCCCGTTCCAGCCCTTGCTCCAGGCCCTGCTCCAGCAAGGTCTGGCCCCAGGCCAGCCCACGGAAGAACTCGGTGGTGTCCTCTACGGTCATCCCAACCTCCTCAACGATCTTTTTCATAATAATTGCGTCCACAGTGATTGTCGCCAGCACGGTGGTGAATGCCAGCAGCTCTCCGGTGCGAGGGCCGCCTTCCTTGTAGACCACCCGGAGAGCTTGGGCGTACGCCTCAGCCCGTGCGGCCGGGCTGCCGCGACCCAAGGCCGCCAGGGGTGCCAAAGCGGCGTCCGCCAGACAGGCCGCCGGGTCGAGCTCGCGCAAATAGAGCACTTTGAGGTCGAGCCAGAAACGTTGCGTTGTCGGATCATCGTGGCCGCGCACCCGGCCTCCGCCGAGCACGACGATGTATTGGGTCAGTTGCTCGCCCAGATGGGCAAGCATGATCAAGGACCGGTACCCCAGCATCCGAGGTACCAGGTCGCTGGTTGCCTGCCGGGCATATTCGATGTGTGCCAGCCGCCCGGGCCCGACTCGCAGTAGAAGGTCGGCGGACTTCGTCACTGCCGGAAAGGACGCCGGCAGAACTTCCGGCGCGCCGGAAGTTGTCGTGATCTCGATCCCCAGCAGGCCACAAGCCGCCACCGGATCGCCTTCGAAGACTCCTCTCATGACCGTGTCGAACACGGGGCCTGGCTGGGTTGTTTGGTGATTTTTAGTGGGCTTTTTGGCCATGCATGGATGCTGGTCGGGGGTACCGACAAAGCTGGTGGGTTATCCACAGGTGGAACAGTGGAACGGTCAGGGGTTTTCGGCTGGGGCGAAGGCCTGGGCGAGGAAGAACACGGTGCCGGCCAGCAGAACCGGGACGATGAAACCCACTCGCAGGTCGGCGGCGGTGGCAACACCGCCGACCACGACCGCGCCGAGCAGCGCCCCGAGGTAGTTGAACACGTTCAGCCGGGCCACCACGCTGTCGACCGCGGCGTCCTCACTAGCGGTTCGGTGCTCCTGGACTGCGCCGGGGCTCCGGACCGCGGCTCCGGCCGCGCTGAAGCACAGTGGTGCGATCACCGGCAGGCCGAGCCCGGCAAGACCGAACCCGACGATCGCCACGACCGGCCCCGGGGCCAGTACCACCAGCAGGGTCCCCGCCGTCCCGACCACGGCCCCGACCCGGACGGTAGTCACCGCACCGAGCGTCCGGACCGCGAAATCGCCGGTCAGCCGGGAGATCAGGGCGAACGCCTGGTACAGCGCATAGCCCAGCGCCGCAGTGCTGTCCGCGGCATCCAGGGTGTCGCGCAGGTAAAGGGCACTCCAGTTGGAAACACCGGAATCGACCGACCAGAAGCAGATCATCGCCAGGCCGAGGAGGAGCATCTGGCCACCCATGAAGGACACCGCCGACTTCGCCGCCGGGGTCGGCTCGACCATGTCGGTGGGCGCGGAAACCTTTGGTGTCGTTGACCCGCTCAGTGACTCGCCCGGTGAGTCAGGCGGCAGCAAACGTGGTCCGGCGACCAGGGCGATCAGCACGATGACAGCTGCCACCGGGAGGATCGACGCGGGCAACGGCACCGACAACCGCTCACCGCCGGCCACGTACAGTGCACCAATGATCGCGGCCGCGCTCCAGACAGCGTGGAACGACGTGATAATGCTTCGGCCGTAACGGTGTTGGACGGCGACACCCTGCATGTTGCCGCCGGCGTCGACCGCCCCGACGCCCACCCCGTACAGCGCGAAACCGGCGATGAACCAAGGCAGCCCGGGGGCCAAGCCGATCGCCGCCCCGCCGCCGGCGATGACCAGCAGAGCGCACCGCAGAGCGGTCTGACTCGACGTCGCTGCCGCGAGCAACTCGCTCGCTATGCTGCCAACCCCGGCCAGCACCGTGACCATCAGCACGACCAAAGTGACGGTGCCCTCGGAGATGCCGTAGCGATCGGTGAACTGCGGTAGGTGGGTCAGCAGGACGGTAAACATCAAGCCCTGGGCGGCGAATGCGGCCGACGTCGCTAGGCGGGCTTGGCGCTGCCGCGCGTCTGGTCCGGTGATCAGGCTCGACCCGGTGGGGCGCATGTCTAAACCGTCATCGTGGTGAGAAGGTCGGCGATGTCGCCGAGTCGGGCCAGGGCGGCCTCGGAGTCGTGGTCCACCAGCCAGCGTAGGGTGGCGCCGTCGATTGCCATCACCACCAGGCCGGCAACCTGGTCGAGATCACGGGTCCAGGTCACGCCTGCGGTTTGGGCGGCCTGCGCCAGCGCGTCCGCGGCCAGTTCGAGGGTCACGTCGTACTGCCGTTTCGCCACGTCGCTCAGCCCGGGTTCGCGGAGCGAGCGCGTAGTGATCTCGTAGGTGAGCAGCTGTCGACCAGGGGTTCGCTCCACCTGTTCCCACATCCTGGCCAGCGCGCCGCGGAGCACCAGGTCGATGCCTTCTTCGGCGGAGCCGGTGTGCGGACCAGGGTCGGAGTGCTCAACCAGCTCTTGGACGATCTGGGTGGCCATGGCCAGGATGAGTTCCTCCTTGGAGCCGAAGCAGTACGAGACCAAGCCCAATGAGACACCTGCCTCGGACGCCACCCGACGCACGGTGACATTCGAAACGCCGTCCCGCTCGGCGATCGTCAGCCCGGCCTCGATCAGTTGACGTCGCCGATCGGCGATCGGCAGGTATGCCCGCATGGCGTAAGTGAAGACTTGAACGATCGTCCAAGTCAATGCCAATGGGCTGGCGGACTGCCGGATCGTAGCGTCCGGGACATCATGGGCCGATGCAGACAGAGATTACCGAACGACGGATTCCGGTCGGGGAGTGCACGCTGACCGGCGTCGGGCACTGGATTCCGATCGGCGCACCAGATCGGCTGAACGCGCTCCTATTGGACTTTCTCGCCGATCCCGCGCGTCGCTGATGCTCGCCGGGGCCACCGAGAGGCACCCTGGGCGGATGGATGAGCGAACCGTCGATGTGGTGGTCATCGGTGCCGGGGCGATCGGCGAGAACGTGGCCGGTCGGGCGGTCCGGGGCGGTCTCAGCGTAGTGCTGGTGGAGGCCGAGCTGGTGGGTGGTGAATGCTCGTACTGGGCCTGCATGCCGAGCAAGGCGTTGCTGCGCCCGGGTGAGGCGCTGGCCACCGTCCAGGCAGTTCCCGGTGCCGCTCCGGCGGTCACCGGGTCGCTGGACCCGGCCGAGGTGCTCGCCTGGCGGGACCGGATCGCGAGCCACTGGGACGACGCCGGTCAAGTCGAATGGGTTCGCAATGCCGGGATCGAATTGGTCCGCGGGCATGCCCGACTGACCGGTGAGCGTCGGGTGGAGATCGAGCCGGCGGACGGGGCCGACGGGCTGGAGGAACCGGTGCGGTTGCTGGCGAGGCACGCAGTGGTGGTCGCGACGGGATCGGTTCCGACGATTCCGTCGATTCCAGGGCTGGCTCCGGTGCCGTACTGGACCAGCCGAGAAGCCACGTCCAGCCATGAAATCCCTGACCAGCTGGTGGTTCTCGGCGGTGGTGTGGTCGGGGTCGAACTGGCTCAGGCCTACCGCTGGCTCGGTAGTCAGGTTACCCTGATCAGTTCGTCTGGGTTGCTCACCAGGCACGAACCCTTCGCCGCCGAGATGCTGCTGGAATCCCTTACCGAGCAAGGAATTCGCGTGATCACCGAGGCGGAGGTGACTGAGGTCGCCGGCATTCCGGCAACGACTGGCGGCTCGGCGGATCGGATCCGGCTGGTCCTGGGCGATGGGACGACGGTGGACGGCGATCGGCTGCTGCTGGCCACCGGGCGCACGCCGAGCACCCACGATCTCGGGCTGGAAGCGTTCGGGATCACGCCCGGCGACCCCTTGGTGGTGGACGATTCCGGGCGCGTCACCTCGGTCCCCGGCGGTTGGCTTTACGCGGCCGGGGATGTCAATGGCCGAGCCCCGCTCACCCATCAGGGCAAATATCAGGCCCGAGCCATCGGCGACGTGATTGCCGCTCGCGCAGCCGGGACCGTCGGCGATGAGGTCGAGCCTTGGTCGCCCTACGCGATGACGGCAGATCATCGCAGCGTGCCGCAGGTGATTTTCACCCGGCCACAGATCGCCTCCGTCGGGTTGACGATGGCACAGGCGGGGCGGCAATTGTCCGATGTGCGCCGCATTGATATCCCCATTTCTGTGGGCGGATCATCGGTGCATTCCCAGGATTACGCCGGACGTGCGTTATTAGTGATCGATCAACAGCGCGGTGTGATCGTCGGAGCTACTTTCGTCGGGCCCGATGTCGCCGATCTCCTGCACTCGGCCACCGTCGCCATCGTCGGTGCGGTTCCACTGCATCGACTTTGGCACGCCGTCCCGAGTTATCCCACGATCAGTGAAGTCTGGTTACGGTTGCTGGAGGCCTACGGTCTGTAGAGCGAGCGACGAAAAAGCAGGCAGCATCCACCAACAGATCACCGAGCTGGTGCACGCCGAACGTGCTCTGCGAGATCAGCTGCAGGCCGGAACCATCTCCGCAACCGAAGAGCACCGTCGACTTCGGGAAGTCGAGGAGGCGCTCGATCAGTGCTGGGATTTGTTGCGCCAGCGCGATGCTCTGCGTGCGGTGGGAAAGAATCCGAACGAAGCCACCGCTCGTCCGGTCGAGCAGGTCGAGGGTTATCGGAACTGAATCAAGGCATCGCTGCCGATCGGTCCAGGTCGTTGAGAATCGGCAAGCCGCTGAATAATGGGCGAAATGCCCGACAGATGCCCGGGTCTGCTCGGGAAAGTGCTGACCTTTTGACTTCAGTTTTGACTGAGTCGTCAATTAGGTAAAAGAATGCCTCTCATGGTGACCAGAACAGTGACTGAGCTTCTCGACGACATGACTGGGCAGGCCGCGGACGAGACGGTCTCATTCGGTCTGGACGGTGTCGAGTATGAGATAGACATGACCAAGAAGAACGCAGCCGCGCTACGGAAGGCGCTCGGTCCCTGGCAGGATCACGCCCGCCGGATGGGGGGTCGCCGTGGACCCGTGATGCAGCACGTACCTTCGGGTGTCGACAACCGAGCGGTCCGCGCCTGGGCCGCCAGCAATGGCGTCGAACTGTCTGGCCGTGGACGGATTCCAGCCGTCGTCATTGAACAGTTCCGCGCCGCTGGTAACTGAGCCGGCCTAATTTCGCCTCAGCTCCCGCGACCATGCACTCCGGCTCCCGGAATGAGCCTGATGGTCAATGCAGTTCCCCGTCGCTTCCGAGCGCGGGCGGGGCGGGATCTGGTGATTGAGGAGAATCGGGCTCAAGCGATGAGCCCGATCTTCCCCAATCCTGCCTGATCTCCCCAACCGGTCGAGGCGCCTGGCTGCTCGCCAAGATCGCTGGCGGTGCCCGTTACGTGCCGATTAAGGGCTCGTCGGCGGGCAAATTTGGCGATCGTTCAGGTGAAAGAGATCACTGGCCCCGGCTTTCCGACTGACTCTGGGTATCCGACCGACTCTGGGTTTCCGGTTGGTCAAGGGTTTCCGGCTGGTCCTGAGCTTCCGACGGGCCTTGGCGCTGGGACTGGATGGACTGTCGACGGCCGACCTCGACAACGGCGGCCGAGGCGGCGGCACCGACCGCCAAAGCCCCCAGTGCCCAGAGCGGGCCGGGCTCCGTAAAGCCCAGCTTGTTGTCCAGCGAGAGATCGCCCGGGCCTTCCTCGGCCAGCGCCAGGAGGGCGGCGATGAGTACCGCGTTGTACTCCCAACCCCCGTTCTGGCCCCACGGGCCGTTCTTGAGGTGCACCGTGCGGATCGCGCTGATCATGGTCCCGATCAGGCCGGACGCCGCCAAGGGGGTGGCCAGGCCGGCCACCAAAAGGGCACCACCGGTCGTCTCGGTCAGGCCGGCGGCCAGCGCGTGCTGCCTCCCCGGGCGCAGATTGAGGGATTCCATCATGCCCTGAGTGCCGTCCAGGCCCGGGCCGTCGAACCAGCCGAACAGCTTCTGCGTTCCATGGCCGATGAACAGCGACCCGATCAATGCTCGGGCGGCGAACCTGCCGAACTGCATAACGATCACTCCTGCCGGTGTCTTGTCATCCGTTGGCTGCCATTCCTTGTCGGTATGACAGTCCCGAGCGGGACGAGGCGCCAGTTCGGATGTCCGTTCTGCTTCGGTCGAGCTTTCTGCTTCAGACCGAGGGTGGCTCGGTCGATTCCTGTCCCAGGGATCTGTGGCGGAGGGGATGGCATGGGCTCGACCAGTTCCGCTGTGCGTGCGGACCGGACCAAGATCGGACGCCGCTCGATCCATGATCGAACCGGCACCGTGGTCGGCTACGAACTGCTGTTCCGCCCAGGACCAGGGCTTTCCGAAGCGTCGGCGGCAGCACGTGACCGTTCGACCTCCGAAGTGATCTCCACAGCATTCGGCGAGTTCGGGTTGCACCGGCTCGGTGAGCGCAGAAATCTCTATTTGAACGCTACCCGGGCGCTGATCACCGGTGCGATTCCGATGCCGTTCGGGCCGCAGAACGTCGTCCTTGAGGTAGTCGAGGACTTGCTGGTGGACGCCGAATTATTGGCGGGCCTGGTGGTGTTGAAGCAGCGCGGCTTCCGGCTGGCGATCGACGGGATGGTCGCCGGGCCCGAGCATGCCCAACTATTACCCCTGGTCGACGTGGTGAAGCTGGACATCGAGACCGCCGGCGCAGAGCTCGCGGAATTGGCGGGCTATGTGCGCGCCACCGTGCCGCAGGCCAAGCTGATGGCCGAGCGGGTCGAAACTGAGGTGGCTCTGCGACAAAGCCTGGCGGTTGGCTTCGATCTGTTGCAAGGCAGCTACTTTGAGCGGCCGGCGGCAACTAGATCGGCAGCCGTCAGCCCTTCGCAGACGATCAGTCTGCAACTTCTGGCCGCGCTGTCGTCATTGGACACCACCGTCGCGGAAGTGGAGCGGATCGTCGCCGCCGATCCAGGGCTCGGGATGCGGATCCTTGGCACGGTCAACTCCGCCTCCGGCACTGGTCGGCGGATCACGTCGATGACACAAGCCATCGTGTTGCTCGGTCGCCGCTCGTTGAGCGCTTGGGTGATGCTCGCTGCCCTCGGCGGTCATCCGGACGGTCGTCGGCAGGACATGGTCGACATCCTCACCCGGGCTAGGACCTGCGAATTGCTGACGTCGCTCCTGGTCGGCATCGAGTCGTCCACCGCCTATGCCGTCGGCCTGATGTCCGGGGTGGTCGAGGTGATGGGGGCTGATCCGGTGCGAATCGCCAAGGCCACTCGGTTGGACGAGGAGATGACTGCCGCGCTGGTGCATCGGAGCGGCCAAGTCGGTGTGCTGCTGGCGGCGATCGAGCAGTTCGAGCGCACCGGTCAGGCCGGCCCGAACACCGAGCCCTCGAACACCGAGCGCCTGGTCGCCGGTGTCCCAGTGATCGCGACCGCCGATGTTGCCCGGGCGCACTTGCATGCCCTTGGTACCGCGATCGACACGATCGATTCGATCCTCGGTCAGCCGGTGGACTCCTCGCCGTTGACTTGATCCAAGTTGCGTTCGTTCGCCATCTTTTGCAACCGCCTGGCATCATCCTGACGTAGAGCGGTGTAACCATGGTGGTGAGGAGGCAGGATGACCGATTTGAGTACCGACCGTACCGATCTGCTGTCCGGCCGCTATGCCTTGGGTGAGGTCATCGGGCGTGGTGGGATGGGCGTCGTCCACCGGGCTTGGGACCTCCACCTGCAACGATACGTCGCGGTCAAGATCCTCAGAGGGCGAGCCACCGACCCGGTCGGTCGAGCTCGGTTCCGGGCCGAGGGGCAGACCCTGGCCCGGCTGAGTCACCCCGGCTTGATCACCTTGCTCGACGCGCAGACCGATGGCGACGAGCCGTACCTGGTGATGGAACTGGTCGACGGCGAGTCCCTGACCAAGTTCTGCGAAGGTCACGGGATGGCCGTCGGCGAGGTCGTCGCCATCGGTGCCGCCGTGGCGGATGCCTTGGATCACGTTCATCGACGTCGAATCATTCACCGCGACATCACTCCCAGTAACGTTTTGATCGGCCGAGACGGCCGGGTCAAGCTTGCCGATTTCGGGGTGGCTCGGCTTCTCGACGGCATTTCTCAGCTCACGGGTACCGGGATGACGCTGGGCACCGCTGGATACCTGTCACCGGAGCAGGTTCGGCTGGAACCACCCACCGTAGCCAGTGACATCTACTCGTTCGGGCTGGTGCTGATCGAGGCTCTCTCGGGCGAGCCCGCGTTCGTCGGGTCCTGGGATGTGATCGCGCTGGCCCGGTTGACGATTTCCCCCCGGATCGACCAGTCGCTGCCCGCACCGATGCGCGAACTGCTCGAATCAATGACCGACCCCGATTCGACTCGGCGTCCAACCGCCGCCGAGGTGGCGATCGCGCTGCGATCCATGTCCGGAGATTCGACTCCCTCGCTGGTCGCTGCCGCTCGACGGCTCGATGAGGAAGCCGGACTCGGGCATTCGTCCGACATTCCGACGGCGTCCGGCGAGGTGGGCCGGCTGGCCGCAGCGGATCCGCCCACCGATCCCAGCGCCAAGCCGGCGATGACCCCGCATGACGTCTCGCCGCGTCACCGGTTCCGTGAGCTGCGGGGCGGGCTGATCGCCGCAGTGATCTTGGTTCCGGCTTTGTTGCTGGTGCCGGCGACTCAAGTCGACTGGCCTGGCGGTTCCACCCCGGACGACGCCGCGACTGCTGGTCCGGGCGAGACCGGAACGGCCGCCCCCGGATCTTCGGCCGCCAAGCCAGGTCGGCAAGCGGCGAGTTCCGGAACGGGTCGAGCGACCGAAGCGTTGCGGCCGGCACTGCCCGGCCCCGAACCGACGACGGCGCCGAGCAAGGCGTCCGGTGTGGGGGTGACCACGCCGATCGCCAACCCGACGGTTGCCCCAACCGCCACCGCCACCGCCACCGCGACCACCGAGGCGCCGACTCCGGCGGAAGCCAGGGCAGCGGCCAAGGCGGCCAAGGCGAAGGCCAAGGCGGAGGCCAAGGCAGCCAAGGAGGCCGCTAAGAAGGCCAAGAAGGGCGATGACGACGACAGCTAGGCCGTCCTAGCTCGTCGAAAGCGTCCTCAACGCCGCAAGATAGCGGCTGGTTCCGAACTGCTGGACGAGCGTGGTGAACGGACCGCCGAGTCGAGCCAGGACGGTTGCCGGCCGAGAGAAAGCCCGAACCGTGAAGGTGACGCGCTCGTCGTCGCCCAGATGGACGACGAAGGACTCCTCGCCGCTGACCGGGTGCCCGGTCAGGGTTCCGTAGGCAAACCCGTGCCGATTCGGATCGCGCACGGTGTAGACCACCTGGCAGGGGGCCGTCACGGCCAGTCGGCCGATGCCAACCCGCAACAGCACCCGGGCTCCGACCACTGCCGTCCGGTCGGTGCTGATCAGGTCGATTCCGGCTCGGCGGTGCATCTGCCAGCTCAGTAGGGCGGTGCCGGCCCGGGCAAACACCTCCGGACCGGAGCCGAGGACAACCGAGCGTTGGACGGCGCGATAGCCCGCAGGTGGCTCGGACCAGGCCGTCCAGCCCCGCTCGGGGTAAGTGAACGGCAGATCACGCAGAGTGTTCGCCGGATCATCGGATAACGTCACGATCCGAGTGTGTCGGATTTCGGGTGACCGGTCGCGGAAGTCAGCGCAACGACAGCTAACGTGAAGCGATCCATCGACGTCTACCGAGGGAGCCAGCTGTGTCTCTGCAGGACTTTCCCCGCTACCCATTGCTGTTCGGGCCCAGCCCGGTGCATCCGCTGGATCGGCTCAGTGAGCACCTCGGTGGAGCCCGAATCTGGGCCAAGCGCGAAGACTGCAACAGTGGGTTGGCCTACGGTGGGAACAAAACCCGCAAACTCGAATATATCGTGCCAGATGTCATCGAAAAGGGCGCTGATACGCTCGTGTCGATCGGCGGCTATCAATCCAACCACACCCGCCAGGTCGCTGCGGTTGCTGCCAAGTTGGGTTTGAAAGCTGTTCTAGTGCAAGAAAAATGGGTGGACTGGCCAGACTCGGTCAATGACCGGGTGGGGAACATCATGCTGTCGCGGATCATGGGCGCCGAGGTTCGGCTGGACCCCTCCGGGTTCGGGATCGGTTTCAAAGACAGCTGGAATCAAGCGATGGACGACGTCAGGCAGCGAGGTGGCACGCCTTACGGAATCCCGGCCGGTGCATCCGATCACCCGCTCGGCGGTCTGGGCTTCGCCAACTGGGCACAGGAGGTTCGCCAGCAGGAACGAGAGTTGGGGGTCTTCTTCGACACCATCATCGTCTGCTCGGTCACCGGATCCACGCATGCCGGGATGATCGCCGGGTTCGCCGACGAGGACGGAACCGGGCGCCCGCGCCGAGTGATCGGGATCGACGCCTCGGCCAAGCTGAAGGAGACTCACGAGCAGGTGTCCCGCATCGCTCGGAACACCGCCGAGCTGATCGGTCTGGGCCGAGACCTGCGAGACGACGAGATCACCGTGCTAGAGGGCTGGGCGGGGGAGGTCTACGGCATTCCGGTGCAGTCGACTCTGGACGCGATCCGGCTGACCGGTTCGCTGGAGGGGATGATCATTGACCCGGTGTATGAAGGCAAGTCGATGGCCGGGCTGATCGACTTGATCGGGCGGGGCGAGATCGCCAAGGATTCCACCGTGCTCTACGCCCATCTCGGTGGCCAGCCCGCGTTGAACGCCTACAGCGCCCTGTTCACCTCGTGACCGGAGCCAGGATGAAGACCAGTCTCCGAACAACCGGCTACCTCTACCCCTGGGACGTCATCGACGATTCGGGGGCCGCGGAACGAATTGCCGGAGTCGGCCTCGACTCGATCACCCTGGCCGCCGCATATCACGGAGTCCGGGCGGTCACCCCGGTTCATCCCCGGCATCGGTTCGTCGAGGCCCGGCATTCGGCGCTGTATGTTCCGGTCCGACCGGAAGCCTGGGAGTCGGCGCCGATCCGGTTGGCCTCCGCACAGTCGTGGACCGGTCGTCCGGATTCGTTCGGCGAGGCCAAGCGCAGGTTGACGGAAGCCGGGGTGAGCGTAGACGCGTGGGTGGTGCTCACCCATCGCGATCCGGCCGAGGGCGGCCCCGATTATGCCACTGAATACTGCGTACGCAACGCATTTGGTGACCGATACCGGTACGCGCTGTGTCCGTCGCAGTCTGCCGTCGTGGACTACGCCCGCCGATTGGTCGCGGAGGTCCTGACGCTGGGTCAGCCGGCCGGGTTGGCAATCGAAGCCTGCGGTCCGCTGGGATTCAAACACGGTCACCTGCATGACAAATCCGCAATGGAAGGGATGAGCGGGCTGGAGGAAGCGCTGCTGTCCTTCTGCTTCTGCCCGGCCTGCAGCGAAGGGCTGGCCGCCCTGGGCGTCGACGCCGTCCAGTTGGCTGCGCGGGTCCGCCAGGTGGTTCGCGAGCGACTACCGGATTCCCAGGTCAACGACGGCTCGCCGACTCCGGTGGAGGACGCGCTGGGCCCCGAGGCGGAGGCCCTGTATGCGGTTCGGCTGTCGTCGATTTCCCGCCTGTGGGAACAGGTTCTGGATCAGATTGCGGATTTCGGTGAGCTCCGAGTGGCCTTCCACGCCAGTCCTGGCCGGTGGCGTACCGGCGCTGAGAGTGCGCTTCCGGTAGACGTCTTGCAACGGCGTCCGGCCCGGCTCATCGTTCCGTGCGGCGATGACATGCAGGCCGGTCTGGCTCGGATCGATCGAGTCCGGCAACGTACTTCGGCTCCGGTGGCGGCCAATGTCTCGGTGCTGCAGGACGCCGCGTCGTCTCCCGTGGCGATCTCCGGGGCGACGCTGGTGGAGCGCTGGCGGCAACTGCTCGCGGCAGGCGTCGATGAACTGCAGATCTATCACCTGGGTCTGGCTTCGCCGGCTCGCTTTCGCGCGGTTGCGGAGGCGCTGGCCGACCCAGCCCTGGCTCGGGTCGCGGCGGGCTAGCTCTTCTGCGAGAGCGTCAGCAGGCCTAGCACGCGGCCTCAATGACGGCCTCGACCTTGGCCGAGGGCACCTGGTCCGCGATCAAGGTTTCCCGAGCCTCGCCCCTGGTGGGGCAGAGCATGATCGTTTGCATGGCAAGTTGGGACAATTTCTGTTCCGACATCTCCGGCCCGACTATCTTGCGGATCGCCTCGGAGATCGCTTTCAGTCCCAGCATGCGGATTTCCTCGTTCTGCTGCCGGCCAGGGCTTCGGCCTCGGTCTCGTTCGCAGGGAGCTTTTGGACGGTCACCACTGCGTACGAGTCAGCTTGTCTCGTTGCCGTCGGCCGGGCCGATCCGGGCCCGGCCGCGCCGGGCGCAAACTTCAGCACGCCCCAGCATCCCAGCAGCACTGCGGTGACCATTCCGAACACCAGCATCTGGGTCGACGCCGCGAACCGCCGTCGTCGAGGTGCGGAAGGCTCGTCTGGTCCCTCCAATGGCCGCATACCGCCCACAGTAGCGACACGGGTCCGTCAGGCTCGGACGGCCCGCCAATCCGGGGATTCGGTGCCAGGCCGATATGGCGAGCGGGAACGTTTGGCGAGCAGGCGCGCGAACTGCTGCTCTCGGGCGGCCGCCCGGACGGCGCTACCGCCTCCGGTGAAACTCGGTGCGAGCTTCCATGCCGGTCCGTCCAGGCCGAGATCGCCGAGCAAGTCCCGGCGTTCGAGGTAGGACTGCTCCCGAACCGGCCGACCGTCCACGTGCAACACATCGTTGATCAACAGAACGGCAGGGTTACGGCGGCTCAACCCTCGCGCTTCGGTCCCGCGGACGCCGATCCGAGCCCGGATCCGGGCCGGGTCCGGCCGCCCGTCCGGACCGAAGGCCACCAGGACGCCGTCCAGGAGTACCTGGGTCAACCCGAGTTGCTCACCAAGACCGCGCAGTTCCGGCAACGCCGACGTGATGTCGGCGCCTTCGCCCGAGATGGCTCGGACCCGGCCGCCTTCCACGGTCACCAGGGCGCGGAACCCTGGCCAGTCGAACTCGTATGACCAGGCGGCATCCTCGCGAGCGGATGGCATCCGGCCGGGCACGGCCAGCATCGGCCGGACGCCGGTCGGCAGCGGTTGCCAATCCGGTCGGACCGGGCCGTCCATCCGGTGCACCATCCAGTTCTTGCCGTCAGTCTGGAACAGCACGAACCTGCCTTGTACCCGCTCGCCGTCGAGCACGACCTTGACCTCCCGGTCGCTCCACTTCTCGCAGTGGTAGCTACCGCGGTCCCAGATCGTCATCGTGCCGCCGCCGTACTCACCTTTCGGGATCTCACCAGAGAACTCGGCGTACTCCATCGGATGATCCTCGGTGTGCACCGCCAGGTGGTTGGTGTCAGGTGTCGGCGGCAACCCGCGGGGTACCGCCCAGGAGACCAGGACGCCGTCCCGTTCCAGCCGCAGATCCCAATGCAGGCTGGTGGCGTGATGCTCTTGGATGACGAAGGTGTCGCCGGTGCCGACCGGCGCATCGGTGACGTCAATCGGTTGCAGCGGAACGGGTTCCGGGGTTCGAGCGGAGTTCCGCTTGCGGCGGTACTCGCCCAGCCGTTCACCACGATCTTTCGCGCTCTTGCTCGCCTGCTTGCTCACGTTTCGGGCGCCCACCTCCATCACGCTACCCGCGCCTCACCCGAATGGCAGCGCAAAGCAACCGCCCAAATATGCACAGTTACTATAGATCCCCAGTTTCGCCGTGATGATCTTCGGTCTCTGGGTGATCGGCAGTTGTGCCTGTTTTCGTGCCGCGAAAGGCACTGCTGGGGGGCGTAACTGGCGATCTTCGCGGGAGGGCTACGGCTGTTTCGACCCGATCACGGCCGGAGTGGCATCAGCGGGACAGCGGGGCGGTCAGGACAGCGGGCCGGTGCAGGTTTCGGCCGCCGCGATGGCTTCGCCGGAGGTCACGTACCGGAGCGCGGCCTCGATCTCCGGGGCCAGATGGCGGTCCGGCCCGGGGCCGGCCACCAGCCGACGCAGACCGGCCACCACGGCGCCAGTCGCCAACGCCGGAGCCGGTCCGGGAACGCCGGTCGCCGTGGTCACGGACCGCAGGTCGAGCGAGCGGGCGGCCGTGAGGATCTCGATCGCGATCACCCGGGCCAGCCCGTCGATCGCCCGGCGCAATTTGCGCGCCGCATGCCAGCCCATCGACACGTGGTCCTCCTGCATTCCGGACGACGGGATCGAGTCGACGCTGGCCGGTGCGGCCAGCCGTTTCAGTTCGCTGACGATCCCGGCGGCGGTGTACTGCGCGATCATGTGCCCCGAGTCGACCCCTGGGTCGTCGGCCAGGAACGGGGGTAAACCGTTGCTACGAGCGACATCGAGGTGTCGATCGGTGCGCCGCTCGGAGATCGACGCGAGGTCTGCCACTGCGATCGCGAGGAAATCGAGCACGTACGCGATCGGCGCTCCGTGGAAGTTCCCGTTCGACTCCACCCGGCCGTCCGGCGTCACCACCGGGTTGTCCACTGCCGCGCTCAGTTCCCGCGCGGCCACCAGCGTGGCATGGTCGACGGTGTCTCGAGCTGCACCGTGCACCTGCGGTGAGCAGCGCAGCGAATAGGCATCCTGCACTCGGGTGCACTCCTGCGCGCTGCCCGGCAGGCCGCGGTGGCTGGCCATGATCGGCGATCCGGCCAGCAGAGCCCGCAGGTTGGCTGCGCTCGACGCCTGCCCCGGATGCGGGCGCAGCGCCTGGAGGTCGGCGGCAAACACGGCATCCGTGCCGAGCAGCGCCTCGACGCTCATCGCCGCCGCGAGATCAGCGCTGGTCAGCAGGGATCGAAGATCGGCCAGGGCCAGCACCAGCATGCCGAGCATGCCGTCGGTGCCGTTGATCAACGCCAGGCCCTCCTTCTCGGCCAGCGTGACCGGGGTCAGCCCGGCTGCCCACAACGCCTCGGCGGCCGGCCGGCGGGTGCCGGCCGCATCCCGTACCTCGCCCTCACCGATCAGCGCCAGGGCGCAGTGTGCCAACGGAGCGAGGTCACCGGAGCATCCGAGCGAGCCGTACTCGTACACGATCGGGGTGATCCCGGCATCCAGCATCGCCGCGTAGGTCTGTGCGGTCACCGGCCGTACTCCGGTCCGGCCAGTGGCCAGGGTGGACAGCCGCAGCAGCATCAGCGCGCGGACCACCTCGGGCTCGACCTCCGCTCCGGAACCGGCCGCATGCGAGCGGATCAGCCCGCGCTGCAGTTCGGCTCGCCGGGTCGCCGGAATGTGCGTGGTGGCCAAGGCACCGAATCCGGTAGAAACGCCGTAGTGGGGGGTCTCATCGGCGGCCAGCGCCTCGATCACCGCCCGGCTATGGCCGATCGCCGCCAGTGCGTCGGGCGAGAGTTCGACTCCGGCACCGTGCCGGGCGACCGCCAGCAGCTCTGCCTCGGTCACCGGTCCGGTGCCCACCACGATCCGTTTCAGCGCGTCCATCCGCCCATTCGATCGGGTCTGACGGACCACCGGCGGGCGCCACTCCGCGGTTCTGTCTGGGATACGAGATGATTCACGGATGAACCAGGACGGTCCGCACCGCGAGGCCCCCGGTCGACCCCAAGTTCCGGGTGCCACCAGGGCGCTCGCCGTGCTGCGACTGCTCGCGGCCGCCCCAGGGCCAGTCCCGGCCGCGGTGATCGCCCGGGATCTCGGGGTTCCGCGCAGCACCGTCTATCACCTGCTGACGGTGATGGCCGATGAGGGTTTCGTCACCCATTTACCGGAAGAACGGCGATATGGGCTGGGGGTCGCGGCCTTCGAGATCGGCACGGCCTACTCCCGGCAGGAACCACTCCAGCGACTGGCCCGTCCGTTGATGGCCCGACTGGTGGACGACGTCCAGCAGACCGCCCATCTGGCCGTCCTGCACGGCCGCGAGGTGCTGTACGTGGTGGAGGAACGCGCTCCTCGCCGGCCTTCGCTGGTTACCGACGTCGGGGTGCGACTGCCCGCACAACTGGCGGCCAGCGGCCGGGCGATGCTCGCGGCCTTGCCGGCCTCCCAGGTCAGGGCGCTCTTCCCGGACGTGACGGCGTTCGTGCTACGGCACGGGGTGGGCCCCGCGACGCCTTCGCAACTGCGTCAGGTCCTCACCCAGGTACGGCGGGATGGGTTCGCCCAGGAGCATGGGGAGATCACCCCAGGGTTCTCATCGGTGGCCGCCGTGGTCCGCGGTCACACCGGGCACCCGGCCGCCGCCGTCGCGATCACCTTCGAACAAGGCCAGGCGGTCGAGGGCGACATGGAACAGCTGACGGCGGCCGTGCTGCGGACGGCGTCCGCGCTGGAACGGCGAGTCAATCCCCGCGCGTGAGTTCGTGCGAATAGCTCACCGACTGGAACGAGACCGCGAATCCGGATACCGATCGAAAGCGGATAGCACTCGATCCGAGCCTCAAAATCCGAATGTCGGAGGTCGGCCCGCAGTTCCAATTATTGAACCTTCAAGGCGCTGCTTCGCCGGGCCCGGCGGAATCGGCGACTCGAGTGCCCGATAAGAGCTGGTCGACGGCGATCCTGGTGCGGATGTCGCTGTAAGCCAAGTGCCTGAGGGCACATTGGCCCGGAGAAATAGGTCGATGGCCCACTTCGGGCGAATGAAATTTCCCACGTCCCCGAGTTTCTTCGACCGATTCGCGACTTCGCCAACTACACTTAAACCGCCTGACCGATGGAGGTCGGCATGTCGACAACGAGGACCAGGTGAGATCGCGGTCATGTCCACTGCCGACCCGGAAGTGCAACCGGATCCCGCCGAAGACCCGGTGTCGTCCCCGGGGGCTTTACAACGACGACCGGCGATGTACGACGTGGCTCGACTGGCCGGCGTCTCGCACCAGACCGTCTCCCGAGTACTGAACCTGCATCCCAGTGTCAGCCCTCGAACCCGGACACTGGTTCTGGCGGCAATCGACGAACTCGGTTACCGGCCGAACTCGGCCGCTCGGACGTTGGCAACCGGCCGTTCCAAGACTCTCGGAGTGATCACTCTCGCCGGCACCCTGTACGGGCCGATGTCGATGTTGTACGGCGTCGAAGCCGCTGCCCGTGATCAGGGCTACATGCTCACCATCGTGAGTGTCCGGGACGGCGAAGAAGGTGCGCTCGAACGAGCGGTGGCCAATTTGCACAAGCAGCGGGTCGACGGGATCGTGGCGATCGCTCCTTTGGTGTCGATCGGGGAGTCGTTGACCGCGTTGGCTCAGCAGATTCCCCTGGTTGCGGTGGAGTCGTCGCCGCGAGCGAGCCTGCCGATCGTTTCCGTCGACCAGGCTGCCGGCGCCCGGATCGCCACCGATCATCTGCTTGCCCAGGGGCATCGAACGGTCTGGCATGTCAGTGGTCCGGCCGGTTGGTACGAGTCGCAGGATCGGACCGCGGGCTGGGCGGCCGCGCTCGCCGCCGCCGGGGCCGAGGTCCCACCTGCGTTGTCCGGTGACTGGAGCCCGCGCTCGGGCTACGAAGCCGGCCAGATCATCGGCCGAATGCCAGACGTGACAGCAGTTTTCGTGGCCAATGACCAGATGGCGCTGGGTGTCTTGAGGGCGTTGAACGAGCACGGTCGCCGAGTTCCGAACGACGTGAGCTTGGTCGGCTTCGATGACATCCCGGAGTCTGGCTTCTTCAGCCCGCCGCTGACCACGGTTCGGCAGCCGTTCGACATGGTGGGTCGGCGCAGCCTGCAGACCTTGCTGGCGGAGATCGAATCCGGTCAGCCCGCGGTGGGCCGAGTGGTGATCGCTCCCGAACTGATCGTCCGGGAGAGCACGGCCCGGCCCTCATCGAATTGAGGCTGATCCTCGAGTAGCCCGCCGAAAGCGGGCACTCAGCCAGAAGGGCCCGATCCGGATTCGGATCGGGCCCTTCTCGATGTCCGCTGAACTAGCGACTCATCGTGCTATCGACGATCAGGACTGTCGACGAATAGTGCTGTCGACGATCAGTACTGCCGGGTCGGCAGCGCAGCGGTGGCCGCAGCCTGATCGAAGACGGTCTCTTCGGTCTCGATCCGGGTCGGGACCGTGTCGCCGGCGACGATCTTCTTGGCCGTCTCCATCAGTTGCGGGCCAAGCAGCGGGTTGCACTCGACGATGTAGTTGATCTTGCCCTCGGAGAGGGCGGTCATCCCGTCCTTCACCGCGTCGATCGAGACGATCTTGATGTCCTTGCCGGGGGTGAGGCCGGCAGCTTCGATCGCCTCGATGGCGCCCAGCGCCATGTCGTCGTTGTGCGCGAACACCACGTTGATGCCCTTGGGGTGGGCCTTGAGGAAGGCCTCCATGACCTGCTTGCCGCCGGCCCGGGTGAAGTCACCCGTCTGGGTGGCGATGATCTTGAGCTTCGGGTTGGCAGCGATCGCCTCCGTGAAGCCCTTCTTCCGGTCGATCGCCGGTGCCGAACCGGTGGTGCCCTGAAGCTCGGCGATGTTCACGTCGCCGGTGGCCGAGGCCTCCTCCTTCACGAGCCACTCGCCGGCCTTGGTGCCTTCCTTGACGAAGTCAGAGCCGAGGAAGGTCTTGTAGAGCGTCTTGTCCTGGGAGTCCACGGCGCGGTCGGTGAGGATCACCGGGATGTTCGCGGTCTTGGCCTCCTTGAGCACGGTGTCCCAGCCGGTGGTGACCACCGGCGAGAAGGCGATGACGTCAACCTTCTGCTTGATGTACGACCGGATCGACTGGATCTGGTTCGCCTGCTTCTGCTGGGCGTCCGAGAACTTCAGGTCGACGCCGGCGGTCTCTGCGGACGACTGGATCGACTTGGTGTTCGCGGTGCGCCATCCGCTCTCCGCGCCGACCTGGGCGAAGCCCATCGTGATCTTGTCCGACTTGTCACCGCCACTTGCTGCGGTGCCGCCGCTGCTGCTTCCGCAGGCTGTCAGCAAGCTGAGGGCGAGCATTCCGGTCGTCACTGTGACCGCTGATCTGCTAAACACGGCGTTCTCCTTCGAACGTGATCCAATTCACATCAGGAGGATTGTTATCGATAACATTTCTGCGGTCAAGGCAGATCGGTAACATTTGAATAACACCACTTCGGCGGACCGCTCTGGCTGACACCTGCGACTTTACCCGGATGCGGACATTTTGACGAGTTGCGTGTGAACGTTCACACGAAGCGCCAGGTAGGAGGCTAGATGGCAGAAAACTGACTGCCTCGGTGACTGGCTGTGCGAGGTTACCCAGACTTTCCGCAGATGTGGGTGCTCGATCGCCGACTGTCATTGCGCAGACCGCGCAAAGCTCTCCAGGCCCGCGAATAGCTCAAAAGTATCTAAGTAGTGGATTTCCGTTCAACTCAGGCGAAACGATGATCGCTCTGATCGTCCGAGCCAAGCCGGTGGCTCGGATCGGTACCCCCACGGTAGGCCGATCTGGTCGAGGTTGGGCGGTCAGGCGGTTGGATCGGCGGCGTGGATGCGATCGTCGAGGAGATGTTGAAGATGGCGCCGGAGCAGGTCCTGGGCCCGCCCGGCGTCCTGGGCGGTGATCGCACCGACGATGGCCCGGTGCTCCTCGACCACCGAGCCCAAGTAGTCCTCGCTCTGCTGCACGTGGCCGATCCGCTTCAGGTGGGCCTGCAGGCGCTCCAGCAGTTCGGTGATCACTCGGTTCTGCAGCTGGCTGAGCAACAGCGTGCCGAACTCGTCGAGGCTCTCCGCGGTTGCTCGCAGATCGCCGGACTCCAGGGCCGAGGCGCTGGAGTCGACATTGCGGGCGAGCGCATCTCGAATCCCGCTGTCGGCTCCTTGGCTGGCGCGGCGAACGCACTCGGTCTCCAGGATCTCCCGTACCTCGTAGAACTCCTGTACGTCTGCCTGGTTGTAGGTGCGCGCCCGGGCCCCGCGGTAGGGCGCGATCTCGACCAGACCCTCACGTTCCAGTCGAACCAAGGCCTCGCGGATCGGGGTCTTGCTGACGCCGAAGCGCTCTACCAGGGCTGCCTCGCGTAGCGGTTCCCCCGGAGTGAACGTCAGGTCGATCAAGGACTCGCGCAGTCGCTCGTAGACGAGGTCCTTGACCTGGAGGGGGGCGACTCGGTGTATCTCCGCCGGTTCGATGGCCATCATCCTCCTCGAGAGCCCTGGGGGGCGGAGAGCGTTATCACCTATTTAGACTATTACGTAACATGTCGTAACAGGCGGGAACCGAGAAGTGAATCGGGAGTATTCGACACCAGCGGGACGGCGAGATTGCGATCGACGTCGAGGCGGGGGCCAGGCGGGCCAGGGTCGGGCGGGTCAGCGCTGTGCGCCGGCGGCCAGCTCCGACCAGAACTCAAGGCCCGGCAGGCCCGGTGGGACGACCGTCGGTGGTTGGGCGTCGCCGAACTCCACGTCGACGTACTCCAGGAGGTTGAGGGCGTAGACCCGGACGTCGGTCCGGTGCACCGAGAACACCGGGCTGCCCTCGGCGGCCGGTGCGGCCGGTAGGTAGCGCTGGTCGTACAGCGGGATCAGGGCCGGTGCCCGGGCCAGGTGCTCCCTAGCGGCCTTCTCGGCCGCTGCCGCGGTATCCGGCCGGGTGCCCCAGGACGGTGCCCAGAAGCCGCTGTTGAGGACGTCGGACACGACGCCCTCGGTAGGCGCCTGCAGCCGCTCACGGATCTTCGCCGGGGTCGCATGCCGCCAGTTCAGCCACGCATCGCCGAGCGGGAGGGCAGTCCGTAGCAGGGCGCGGTGATCCAGCCCGAAGGTGAAGCCGAACTTCTTCTCCACCCGCTTCACGTCCGCTTCGGTCAGCCCGCGGTCCAGCCGGACCCCGGCGTCCTCTAGCCGTGCGACGACGTCCTCGACGGTGAATGCCACGGCGCAACTGTGCCAGACCCGAAGTCTGGTGGCAGTCGAGCGCCGACGGATACGGCGGTAGACAGGCAGTAGTGCTTCGTGCAAATGTAGTAGACCTGCTATCGAATGACGCTGGATCAGTACGACAGTTTGGATCAGTACGGCAGTGCGAAAACGACGACGTGCAAACGACGACGTGGAGGCGGAATCATGACCGTGACGGGGGCGCTGGGGCACTCGCCGGCAGTCGAAGGATCGGATCAAGCCGCGATCGATGTCCGTGATCTGCGGATGAGTTACGGATCGGTGGAAGTACTGGCGGGGGTTTCGTTCACCGCGCAGCGCGGAGAGGTGCTCACCCTGCTGGGGCCGAACGGGGCCGGTAAGAGCACCACCATCGAGATCCTCGAGGGTTTCCGGAGGCGATCGGCCGGAGAGGTCAGCGTCCTCGGTGTCGACCCGGCGCAGGGCGATGAGCAATGGCGAGCTCGGATCGGTGTGGTGCTGCAGTCCTGGCGCGATCACGGCCGGTGGCGAGTGCGCGAGCTGCTGAATCATCTCGGCCAGTACTACCTGCCGTACTCCACCGAAGATCGCCGCCGGCCACTCCAGGCGGATGAACTGATCGAGATGGTCGGTCTGACGGCGGAGGCGGATCGAAAGATCGTCTCGCTGTCGGGCGGGCAACGCCGTCGGCTGGATGTGGCGATCGGCATCGTCGGGCGCCCGGAACTGTTGTTCCTGGACGAGCCGACTGCCGGATTCGATCCGCAGGCCAGGCGCGACTTTCATGACGTCGTCCATCGGCTGGCCGATCTGGAGAACACCACGATTCTGCTGACCACGCATGACCTCGATGAGGCAGAGAAGCTGGCCGACCGAATCCTGATCCTCGCCGGCCATCGGATCGTCGCCGACGGCAGCGCCGACCAGCTCTCCCGGCAGGTCTCGGGTCACACCGAGGTGCGCTGGACCCGGGACGGGCAGCGGTTCGTGCATTCCGCAGCCGACGCCACCGGCTTCGTTCGGCAACTGTTCAGCCAGTACGGGGAGGAGATCGCCGATCTCGAGGTGCGGCGGGCAACCCTGGAGGACACCTACATGGCCCTGGTTCAGCGGCACGAGAGCGGGTCAGCGGATCAGTCGGCCGAGCCGGCAGCGACGTTCGGGGGCCAGCGATGAACCTGCAACTGCACGCCGTCCGACTGGGGTTGTTCCGCGCCTGGACCGAGTTCCGGCAGAGCATCACCACCCGCACCGACCAGGTCTGGATCGTCAGCGTCAACGGAATCTTCATTGTGGTATTGCTTTTTCAGCGCAATGCCGACATTCCGGGGACGGATATCCCGCTCGCCCTGGCGACGTTACCGAGTCTGCTGGGGATGAACGTCATGACTGGTGGCTGGATGCAAACCGCCACCACGCTCTCCGCCGAGCGCGAGGACGGGACGCTGCTGCGAGCCAAAGCCACGCCCAACGGGATGATCGGGTACCTGGTGGCCCGAATTGCGTTGTCCGCCTTGAACATCCTGCTCGGATTCGCGATCTTCCTGGTTTTCGGCCTGACCCTGCTGGATGGCCTGGGTGCGGTCGGCGTGGGTGGCTGGCTGATCCTGCTCGCGGTGTTCGTGGTCGGATTGCTGGCCACCCTGCCGTGGGGCGCGATGCTCGGATCGCTGGTGAAGAGCTCCGGTGCCGGGTTCGGGCTGAGCTTCCTGCCGGCCAGCCTGCTGATCGGGATCTCCGGAATCTTCTACCCGATTTCCGGCCTGCCGGACTGGCTGCACCCCATCGCTCAGATCTTCCCGGTGTACTGGCTGGGGCTCGGCATGCGCTCGGCGCTGCTACCGGATCAAGCGGCGCTCGCGGAGATCGGCGAATCCTGGCGGCACCTGGAAACATTCGGCATGCTCGGGCTCTGGGCCGTGGTCGGGCTCGCGCTCGCACCGCGAGTGCTACGCCGAATGGCTCAGCGCGAATCCGGCTCCGCGGTCGAGGAGCGCCGCCAGCGCGCCATGCAAATGGGCACCTGAGAAGATGAGCCCGATGAACGAGACCGTCCACAACCGGATCGCGATGCTGCGCGCCGAGCGCAAGATCTCCCGCCGGGACCTCGCCGATGCGCTCGGCGTCCACTATCAGACGATTGGCTACCTCGAACGTGGCGAGTACAGCCCCAGCTTGTACCTGGCGTTGCGGATCGCCGACTTCTTCACAGTGCCGGTCGAGGTGATCTTCTCGACCGCGCCGTTCCCGCGAATCGGGCAACCGGAGGGTCAGTCGGAGCTGTCGGCCTAGGCCGTGTTCTCCCGGGTCAGATCGCGGTTGACTCGTCGGGACAGGGCGAAGTTTCCAGCCACTGAGGGAATCAAGAAGAAGAAGGTGACCAGCGGAAAACCGAGGATCAGACTGGCCACCGCGATCAGCATCATCACCCACAAGATGATCAGCGCTGGTCGGTATGCCCGCCTGGTGTAGGTGGCCCGGGTGACGGCCCACGGATTCGGTCTCGCGGCCGGATCAGTCATAACGCGCATGATAGGCGGATCCCGTAGATCGCGGGCCGGGAAGAGTGGGACGATCGACCGAGCCGGAAGTCAACGGGTGCTCAGTCCAGCGGGGTGGCGCATGGCCGAAGTGCGGCGAAACGGGCACGTGGTGCTGGCCAATGCCAATGCTGAGGCGTATGCCTCGTTGCGGCATCGGCCAACGCCTCGCGCCGAGCGGTACGCCCTGGGGCGCAGCCTGCGAGCGCAGGTGCCGCGCCGGGCGTTGGGGGAGTGGACCCAGCCGGCCGACCGCCCGGACGTCGTCCAGCAGATCATGCGGTCACACCAGGGCCGCGTCGACTGGCTGATCCCGATCCGGGTGGCGCGGATGGTCGCTTCACCGTACGGATTCCTGCGCGGGACGGCGGTCGTGATGGCCGAAGACCTGGCGCACCTGCCGGCGACCGGGATCCAGCCGGTGATCTGCGGCGACGCGCACCTGGGCAACTTCGGGTTCTACGCCTCACCCGAACGCGATCTGGTGATCGATCTCAACGACTTCGACGAAGCCCACCCGGGTAGCTGGGAATGGGACTTGCGCCGGCTCGCGGCGAGCATCTGGGTGGCTGGTCGGCACAACCAATCCAGCGAAGCGCAATGCCAGAGCGCGGTCACCTCGATGGCGTCCCGATACCGGGAGCATGTCCGCCGACTGGCGGGGCAGCCACTGCTGGGCCGCTCCTTCGATCGGTTGGACGTTGACCGGTTGCACACCACAGCCACGGATCCCTCGCTGCGGGCGGAGATTCTGCGGGCCGCCGGGCATGCCCGGAACCGCACCAGTGACCGGGCGCTGCCCAGGTTCACCCGGGAGGAGGCCAGCGGCCGTCGAATCGTCGAGGAGCCACCGTTGATCACCCGGCTCGGGGCGGAGGAGGCCGAGCAGTTGATCGACGCCCTGGACGAGTATCTGGCCACATTGCCCACCCATTGGCGGCGGGTCCTCAGCGGTTACACCGTGGTTGACGTTGCGCACAAGGTCGTCGGCGTCGGCAGTGTCGGGCTGCGGGCGTACGTCGTGCTCTGCGAGGGCAGCAGCGCCGACGACGTCGTCTTCCTGCAGTTGAAGCAGGCTCGGCGGTCGGTACTGGCCCGCTATGTGCACGGTGAATCGGCCTGGCACACGCACCAAGGTCAGCGGGTGGTGGAATACCAGCAGGAACTGCAGACGGTCAGTGATCCGCTGCTGGGCTGGACGACCATCGCCGGGCGGCAGTTCTACGTGCGTCAGTTCCGAAACATGAAGGGCACGATCGCGGTCGACGCGCTGGACGCCGCCGCGCTGACCGACTATGCCGGGATCTGCGGTCGACTGCTGGCCAAAGGCCATGCCCGGACCAGCGGTGCGTCCATGATCGCCGGATACGTTGGCCGCTCGGACAAAGTAGACATTGCGTTGTGTCGGTTCGCTCGGGCCTACGCCGACCAGACCGAGCGCGATCATCAAAGCTTGGTGGACGCCGTCGCCCGGGGTCTGATTCCGGTCGAAAAGGGTTGATAGGAGTTCGACTCCGATTCGGCAAACCCCCGGACGTAGGAGGGTCGGGCTCATAAGATCAGCGTGTGCCGGGGCAGGTCGATCGAACCGACCAGGTGTCCGTGGTCGTCGGTGTCGACGGCGCCGGACGAACGCATCGATTGGATGCGATAGCGGCGGCAGCCGATCTGCCGGTGGTGCGCCTTGACGCGTCCGCAATGGCCTCGGAAGCACTCCAAGAGCGTCTCGAAACTGCCGCTGAACAGCGAGGTTCGGTTTTCGTTGACGATGCTCACCGGTTGTCGGCTCCGGCCCTGCGGATGCTCACCGCGGCGGCCCGATCCGGGCTGTCGATGGTGCTGGCCCGACGTCCTACCATCGACAGCCCGGAACTCGCCGAACTGGACGAGGCGGTCGCCGCCGGTGGCGTCGTTGACGTATTGGCACCCTTGGATTTTGAGCAGACCCGAGCCCTGATCGCGGTGGTCACCGGTGGCACCTGCTCGGCAGAGACGGCGAAGGCGGTCCTGGCTGCCTCTGGTGGTCTGCCGGCGATCGCGGTCACGCTGGCCGCCCTCAGCGGTGCGAGCCCGGGTCCGCCGCCCATGCTGGTGGCTCGGCTGCAGCGTCGGATGGCCCTGCTTGGCCCGCAGCAGGCGCACACCGCCCGGGTGCTCGCGCTGCGGCTCCAGGTCTCGGACGACGCCCTGGCGTTGGCCTGCGGCCTCGACCCGCCGGGCCTGGAGGCGGCGCTGCAGGTGCTGCGGGACAACGGGATGCTGGTGGCCGGGACCGAGCAGATGATCCCGGCCGTGGCGGAGACCCTGATTGCTGGGCTGGCCGGCGGCCAGCGGCGACGGCTGCACGACGACGTGGCCCGGGCGCTGGTCGCCACCGGTGCCGCGCCGTCGGTCGCCGCCACCCAGTTGCGGGCCGCTCGAGCCCGAGGGCCCGCCGCCGCGGCTGCCTACCTGGCGGCCGGCGAGGACCTGCGCTTCAGCAACCCGGCGGCCGCCCTCGGCTGGTTCGACGACGCGGCTGACGCCGGTGCCCTCGACGCGGCGGTGGCTCCGGGCCGGGCCGAGGCCGGCGCGCTGCTCGGGATGCCGGACGACCCGGACGCGGTGGGGATCACCGAACGGGACGCCGTCCGGCTGAGCCTGGTCGCCGGAGCCGTCGCGGCGCACCAGGGGCGGGCCGATCGGGCCGCGGCCGGTCTGCTGACCACAGCCCCACCCGGACCGGAACTGGCGGTTCCGGCGCTGGTAGCGACCGGCCAACTGGCGGCGGCCCAGAAGGCCGCCGGTGACCTGGCCCCGGCCGGCCTGCGACTGCTCGCCGAGACGGCCCTGGCCTGCCCGAATCCGGCCGCCGCGCTGCCGCTGGCGATCGAGGCCGCCGAGGCGTTGGAGCGGACTACGCCCAGCCACCTGCTGCTGGACACCCCGCACGCGCTCGGCGCCGTCCTCGCGGTGCTCAGCGGCGATGTCTCGACCGCCGAGCACCTGCTGGAACGCGCGCTCAAGCACGGCGTCGGCGGCCCGGTCTTCGCTGACCGGCACCGGTTACTGCTGGCCTGGGCCAGGATGCGGGCGGGTCGGCTGGATACCGCACAAGAGCAGGTCGCCCGGCTGTCCGGGGCTGACCTCGGCGGTCGGGATCGAGTGCTGTTCGCGGCGGTCTCGGCCGGTCTGGCCCGACGTGCCGGAGACATCGCCAGCCTGCGGGAGACCTGGCCCGGAGTGGAACGAGTGCTGGCCCGCCGTGGCCTTGACCTGTTTCAGATCGAGGCGGCCGAGGAACTCGCGGTGGCGGCGGCCCGACTGCGCCGCAGTCCACGGATGGCCCCGATTCTGGCCTCGTTCGAGGCCATTCTTGAGGGCCTCGGTTCGCCACCCGCCTGGGTGATCGGATTCGGCTGGTTGCAGCTTCAGGTCGCGGTGGCCGCCGACGATCCTGGCGCGGCCCGCTCGGCCGCCGACCGGATCGCCGCCGCCGCGCCCGCCGGAACCTCCGGCGAGCGGCAGGCCGCTCAGCAGGTGGCGGCGTCGGCCTGGGCGGCTGCGTTGGCCGGTGAGGTCGATCCGGATCTGGTGATCGCGGCTTGTGACGGTCTGGCCGCCGTCGAGCTGCCCTGGGAAGCCTCGAGGCTGGCCGGGGACGCGGCGATCCGGGTACGCGGTGCAGCTCCGGCCCGTCGGCTGCTGGAACGAGCCCGGGAACTCACCGCGCCGGTCGTCCGCACGGTTGATCCGGCCCAGCAGGCCGGGCTGTCGGAACGGGAGATCGAGGTGGCCCGGCAGGTGCTGGCCGGGCGCACGCACCGAGAGATCGGGGCTCAGCTGTTCATCGCGCCGAAGACGGTTGAGCACCACGTCGCCCGAATCCGGACGAAGCTCGGAGCCACCACCCGCGCCGACTTCTTCTCCACCCTGCAGTCGCTGTTCGGCGCTACGGCCGATCCCCCCTGACCCCCCTATGACGACGGGGGGATCCCCGATGTGGGGGTGGGTGGCCCGGAGCCAATCTAGAGACACAGCCCAACCAGCCGGTGGGGCTCGGATAAAAGGAGAAAGAAAATGCCTGACGTCGCCGAGGCCACCGCAGAGGTCGGCCAGATGATCCTCCACGCACTGCAGAACACCTTCGGGATGGGGCCGGACGCCGCCATCGCGCAGGCTCAGGCCGAGACCGGCGTCAGCGACGCAACGCTGGAAAGCGCCGACATGGGCGATGTGTTCAGCTACATGTGCGAGCAGCCCGGCCTCTCTCCCGAGGTGCAGAGCTTCCTGAACACGCAGAACTCGAACTACAACAACTACGGCAACGTGAACCAGGGCGGCAGCTCGTACAGCGGTGGTGGCAGCAGCGGCGGCGGGGGTGGCGGCTACTCCGGTGGTGGCGGCTCCAATGCCCAGATCGTTCAGCAGGTGACGCAGAACTACAACTACCAGGAGATCAACGACAACCACATCGACATCCTGGGCCCGGTCAACGGCGACATCGACATCGACCAGGACAATGACGACATCGACGTCACCGGCGACGGTAACGCGGTGAACAGCGGCGACGGCGACCAGAACGCCGCCACCGGCGCCGGCTCCTCGGCCGCGCAGTCCGACTTCGGCGACGCGACGTCCAACTCCGGCGACGGTGCGGTGGTGGCCGGCGACGACGTCGACCTCGACCACTCCGCAGTCGGGGACGGCAACACCGTCATCGACAACGAGGACGGGAACTTCGCCTCCGGCGGGAGCAACATCCTGGACAACGAGGACGGCACGATCTACGACTCCAGCCTCGGCTTCGGCGAGGGCAACGTCCAGGGCGACGTCTACAACGAAGAAGGTGCGGCCAACTCGCAGGAAGGCAATGCCGAAGGGCATAGCCTCGACGTCAACGTGCTGTCCGAGGTGGACGAGGAGCACGGCCCCGGCGACCTGAACGACCACGGCGGCGACCCGTTCGACGGGCCGATCCGGGTGATGCACGAGGCCCCAGAAGCGCGTATCGCCGAGCCCGAGCACGACAGCTACGAGGCCCCGGCCGAGCACTTCGCTCCGCAGGCCGACGCCGAGCCGGAGCACGCCGAGTCGCACGACGCCTCCGACGACGCGATGGACAGCTGACCAATTCCGAGCGTTCAACTGGACAAGGGGATCGATCATGGCGCAGAAGACCACGCGGGCGGCCGCGGACGGCGACACCGCCGCAGCCGCCCGCGGGGTGGTGGACCAGGGACTCAAGGCCTGCACGGCCTACGGCCGGCCGGATCTCGGTGAACGGCTGACCCTGGCCCGGCGCAAGCTGGCCGACCCCGGTATCCATGTCGTTGTCGTCGGTGAGTTCAAGCAGGGCAAGAGTTCGCTGGTCAACGCCCTGCTCGGAGTAACCGCCTGCCCGGTGGACGACGACGTCGCCACCGCCCTGCCGACCTACGTCCGATACGGGGCCGAAGTCGGGGCCCGGGTGATCTTGGAGGGGGATCCCCCGGTCCGCGAACCGATCCCGACGGATCAAATCCGCAAGCACACCCTGGAGGGCGGCCAAGTGCTGGCCGACGGCCGCCGGGTGGTCGGGGTCGAGGTGCTCCTGCCGCGAAACATGCTGGCCGGCGGGCTCACCGTGGTCGACACCCCGGGGCTGGGCGGGCTTGGATCCGCCCATGCGGCCGCCAGCCTGGCGGCGACCTCGATGGCCGACGCAGTGCTCTTCATCACCGACGCCTCGCAGGAATTGACCCGGACCGAGCTCGACTTCCTGCGCCGGGCACGCGATCTCTGTGGCACCGTCGCCTGTGTGGTGACCAAGACCGACTTCTACCCGGCCTGGCGGACCATCCGCGACCTGAACGAGCAGCATCTGCGACAGGTTGGGGACGTGCCACTGATGGCGGTGTCGTCCTCGCTCCGGTTGCACGCGGTCAAGCACAACGACGCCCAGATGAACACCGAGTCCGGCTTTCGCGAGCTGGTCCGGTACGTCACCGACGAGGTCGGTCGCGGCGGCGCCGACCGAATCGCGAAGGAGGCTGCGCGGGAAGTGATCGCCGTCTGCGGCCAGTTCTCCGAACAGTTCCGGGGCGAGCGGTCTGCGCTCGCCGACCCGTCCTCCGCGCAGCAGGTGATCGACGAGCTGACCGGCACCAAACAGCGGGTGGAGATGCTGCGGGCCGCGGCGTCCCGGTGGAACCAGACCCTGAGTGACGGCGTGGCGGACCTCAGCGCCGACATCGAGCACGACTTCCGCGGCCGGATCCGCAAGGTGATCGCCGAGGCGGACGAGGCGATCGAGGAGGCCGACCCGGCGGACACCTGGGCGCAGATGGAACCGTGGTTGTTGTCCCGGGTCTCCTACGAACTCGTCACCAACTACACCTATCTGCGAGACCGGGCCGCCGACCTGAGCCAGGTAGTGGGAGACCACTTCCAGCAGGCATCGGGTGACCTCGGGCAACTGGCGGTTTATGACCCGGCGCCACTGCTGAACCGGACCGAGTTCGAGGCAGACATCACGTTGGAACGGATGACCGCGCGCAAGCAGACCATGGTGGCGTTGAAGGGCAGCTACAGCGGCATCCTGATGTTCACCATGCTGCCCGGCCTGCTCGGGATCACCGGTCTGGCCCCGATCGCCATCCCGATCGGCCTGATGATGGGCCGATCCAGCCTCCGGGACGAGAAGCGCCGGCAGTTGGCTCAGCGAAAGTCTCAGGCCAAGAATGCAATTCGGCGATACTGTGACGAAATCCAGTTCGTGATGGGGAAGGATTCCCGGGACACGCTGCGGCGAATCCAGCGCCAATTGCGCGACCATTACGGTACCCGCGCCGAAGAACTCAATCGGACGACGGCGGAGGCGTTGCGCTCCGCGACCGAAGCGGTCAAGCGAACTCAGGTCGAACGGGAACGGCGGCTGAAGGACCTGGACGCCGAACTCGTCCGGCTGGGCCAGTTGCAGCAGCGGGCCGAGGCGGTGTGCAAGTGACCCTGGTCGATCGGACCCGGGCGGTCCTGGCTCAGGCGATCGAGGTCTACCGCGGGACGCCGGACGAGGCCCGACTGGTGGCAACGATGGCCCGGCTGGACGAACCGCTGCGGGTCGCCATCGCCGGCCGGGTCAAGTCTGGAAAATCCACGCTGCTGAACGCATTGGTCGGCGAGCGACTCGCAGCGACCGACGCCGGGGAATGCACTCGCATCGTGACCTGGTACGAGGACGGGCACCGGTATCAGGTGACGCTGTACCCCCGGGACGGCGAACCGCGGCCGGCCCGGTTCGATCGCGAGGACGGCGCGATCAGCGTCGATCTCGGCGGACTGGCACCCGATGATGTCGAGCAGATGGTGGTCACCTGGCCGTCCCAGCAGTTGCGCCGGGCCACCCTGATCGATACCCCAGGGATCGGATCGCTTTCCGAAAATGTGAGCCGCCGGGCCTGGGCTTTGCTGGCCACCGAGGAAGAGGAAACCCCGGCGGACGCCGTCCTCTATTTGATGCGGCACCTGCATGCCGGAGACGTCGAGTTCCTCCGGGCCTTCCACGATTCCGAGGTGTCTCGCCCGAACCCGGTGAACGCCATCGCGGTGCTCTCCAGAGCAGACGAAATCGGTGCCGGACGGCCGAATTCGATGACCTCGGCACGGCAGATCGCGGCTCGGCTATCGACCGACCCGGTGGTCCGTAGAGTTGTTCAGACCGTTGTCCCGATGGCCGGGCTGCTCGCCGAGACCGCTGTCACGCTGACCGAGACCGAAGTCGCCCACCTGCGCAAGGTGGCCGAGCGCACTCCCCGCGAGGTGGAGGCCTTGCTGCTGACTGCGGACCGGTTCCTTACCCAGATGCCCGAACTCGGGCTCACCTCCTTCGAGCGCCAGCACCTGCTCGACCGGTTCGGTGTTTTCGGCGTCCGGTTGGCCTCGACGATCCTCCGTCGCGGTCCGGTGACGGCTACCGAACTTGCCCGCGACCTGGCCGAACGCAGTGGTCTGGAGGAGTTGCAGGCGGTCCTGCATTCGCTCTTCTTCGCCCGCAAGGACGTCCTGAAGAGCCGGTCGGCCCTGCTCGCCCTGGACCAGCTAGCCCATGATCAACCGCGTCCGGGCAGCCTGGCGCTGGCCACCGAGGTGGAGGAGATCATCGCGTCGGCGCACCCGTTCAACGAGTTGCGGGTGCTCTCCGCGGTCCGGGCCGGCTGGGTCGCGGGCAAGCCGGCCGTACTCGAAGACCTGGAACGGGTGATCGGCGGCAACGGCACGACTCGAGCGCAGCGACTCAGCCTGGAGCCCGGCGCTACCGAAGCCGAGCAGACCACGGCCGCCGACCTGGCGCTGGCCCGCTGGCAGCGGCGGGCGGAAAGCCCGATGAGCGGGCACGAACTCGTGGTCGCTGCGCGGGTAGCGGTCCGCTCCTGCGAAGGCATGCTGGCCGAACTGGCCGCCGCTCGCTGATTTATCCGGTGAACCTCGGCTCAGGAGTCGAACCCGTCCAGGTCGTCGAGGTCATCCAGGTCGTCGAGGTCCGTGGGTTGATCCGCCGGGTGTTCGGCGGCCTGGTGGTCCAGGTACGGGTCGTCGATCGCGCCCATCGTCAGATACGGGTGATCAAGGTCGGTCGGGACGTCGGTGGGATCGGCAGCCGGGAGGTCGACGGGTGCGTCGGTCGAGAGGTCGGTGTCGGACCCCGGGTCAAGGGCGTCGTCCCCGAAGCCGTCCCCGAAACCGTCCTGGGGGTCGTGCTGGGGTTGGCTGGTCTCGTCCAGGTCCAGGCCGTCGGCACTGCCGAGGTCATCCAGGTACAACCCGGGCTCCAGCCCGTCGGTCTGGTCCGAGTCGGCCAGTTCGACCTCGTCGTCCCAGGCTCCGACCGGGGCATTCGCCAGCAGATCCAAGCCTTCGGTCAGATCCGCGCCCGGCGTCGCGACGAACGCGGCCAGGTGCCCGGCGACTTCCGCCGGCGCTGTGTTCGCGTAGCTGCCGATCGCCGTGACCAGCAGTTCGTCGGGAAGATCGTGATATTCGGCCAGAAGCGATCGCGGATCCAGCGCGCTCGATCCGGCATCATCCAGACCGGTTGCTTGCTCTGCAAGACCGGCGAAGACGTCGCGGAGGGGGCGTACAGGTTCCATACCCATCACTGTAAGGAGCGAATACGGGGTTCGGTGCGGGGACATCCCCCGTGACACCCCCCTGATCCGCTCATAGCCTTTCAGTCACACCTCAACGATCGGCGGAGCTCGACATGTATGCACTCGGGATCGACCTCGGCACCACGTTCACCGCTGCCGCGGTCTGGCGCGACGGACGAGCCGAGATCTCCTCGCTCGGTAGCCGTAGCGCGGCGATCCCATCGGTCGTGGTGCTGCGCGAGGATCAGACGATCATCACCGGGGAGACCGCTCATCGCCGGGCGCTGTCCGCTCCGCACCGGGTTGCTCGGGAGTTCAAGCGCCGCCTCGGCGACACCACACCGATCTTGCTGGCGGGCGTTCCGTACTCGGCCGATGCGCTGATGGCTCGGGTGCTGCGCGCCGTGGTGGACGAGGTGAGCGCTCGCGAGGGCGGGCCACCGGACGCGGTCTGTGTCTCGCACCCGGCGAACTGGGGGCCATACAAGACGGATCTGCTGTACCAGGCGGTGCGCGGCGCGGACCTGGAGGACGCGACCTTCACCATCGAGCCGGTCGCGGCGGCCGTCTTCTATGCCCGTCAGCAGCGCATGCCCGACGACGCTGTGGTGGCCGTGTACGACCTCGGCGGCGGCACCTTCGATGCCGCGGTGCTGCGCAAGAGCGCTGGCGGGTTCCAGGTCCTTGGCCGGCCGGAGGGCATCGAGCGGCTGGGCGGGATCGATTTCGACGCCGCCGTGTATGCGCACGTCTCCCGAGCACTCGGCGGCGCACTGGAGCAGCTGGACGACGAGGACCCGGCCGCGATCGCCGCGGTTGCCCGGCTGAAAGAGGAGTGCACCCAGGCCAAGGAGGCGCTGTCCGCGGATACCGACACGACGATCCCGGTTCTGTTGCCGAACTTGGCGACCGAGGTCCGGTTGACTCGCGGCGAGTTGGAGGGGATGGTCCGGCCTGCCCTGCAGGACAGCATCGATGCCTTGCGCCGGGCGTTGCGCTCGGCCGGGGTCACTCCCGAGGAATTGCACGCCGTGCTGCTGGTCGGCGGTTCGTCCCGGATGCCGCTGGTCTCTCAGCTGGTCGGTGCCGAGTTGGGCCGCCCGGTTGCCGTCGATGCGCACCCCAAGCATGCGGTGGCGCTGGGGGCGGCGATGGTCGCCGGAAGCGCGATGGCGCAGACGGCCACGCCGGTCAAGCCAGTCGAGCAGGTCAAGCCAGTCGAGCGGGCAGTGCCAGTCGAGCGGGCAGTGCCAGTCGAGCGGGCAGTGCCAGTCGAGCGGGCAGTGCCAGTCAAGCGGGCAGTGCCAGTCGAGCGGGCAGTGCCAGTCAAGCGGGCGGTGCCAGTCGAGCAGGTCAAGCCAGTCGAGCGGGCAGTGCCAGCCGGGCCGGTCAGGCCAGCCGTGCCGGTCGAGCCGGTGAAACCGGTAGTCCGGCGGCCGAGCCCGAAGGTCGCGCCGGTTGTTTCCCGGCAGAACCAGGAGACGCAGGTCTTTCCGCCGACGGTAGAACCGATTTCGGTCGGCAACGCGTCAAGGGCTGCGGGCCCGGCGACTCCGGGCTCACCAACGCCGGGCTCGCCAACTCCGGGCCGAGGTTCGCCTCGGGGCCGGGTGATCGCCGCGGCCGCTGCTGCGGTCGTCGGGGTGGTCGCGCTGAGTGCGGCCGGGATCGCCGCCCTGAAGCACAGGGACAACGATCCGGCGTCGGCTGCCGGCACGAAACCCTCGGCGACTGCGACCACGGCACCGAAGCAGACCGCAGCCGGGCAAATCCCGGCAGACGAGCAGTGCACCGCCGAGATCAAGGCGAACGAGCGCTGGGTGTGCCTGATCAGCGCAAAGTTCAAGGGTGAGACCTTGACCATTCGGTACACGGCGAATTTCGGCGACGCCGAGCCCGATCGGGACGATGGTTATCACCTGCACATTTACGGCGGAGACGGGGTCACCCCGGCGGCCGATATCGAGGGCATGCAGGCGGTGAACCCAGGCAACTGGTACGAGGAGGATCAGAAGCCGTCCACTCGCACGGTCAGCAGTAGCGACTATCGAAAGGCGATCGGTGACGCGCCGAAGGTCTGCGCTCGGATCGCCGACTCGACGCATCTCCTGGTGCAGGACAAGCACCTTACCTACGTGACCGGCAACTGCGTTCCGATCGACCGGGCGAAGCTGACCGCCGCTGCCCAGGGCGCCGAATCACCGGCCGCGGACTTGTCGTCCACGAAAAAGGTGGCGGCCACGTCAGCGGTTGCCACCACGGCCAACCCGCCGACGGACACCCCAACCGCCACACCGCCGACGTCCACCTGGGCACCCAGCGCTCTGGTGGCGCCGAGCTAGGGCCGGGCACTGAGCCAGCGCGCGATCTCGGCGGTCGCCCGCACATTCGAGCCACCGTGATCCGTGTCCCCGACATCGATGATCGGCGCCTGCCGGCCGCTGGCAACGAGCGCGGACTGGCAGGCCAGGGAGTTCTGGTAGGCGGCCTGCTCGTCGGTGGTGGTCGCGTAGAGCCGGACCGGCACCCGCGGTGTCCAACTGATGCAGGTGGCATCGGCCATCCGCAGCGCAGTAGCGAGATTCGCGCTCGGATGACGAAGCATCTGGACAGCGTGATCGGTCAGCAGCCGATCTACGGAGCTGGGCAAGGCGGCGGATACCTCTTCGCCGGGGTGCTCGCCGTTGAAAAGCTCAGGGAGGATGCGGTCGTACGGGGCCTGGAAGACGTCAGCGGGTGAGTCGTACAGGCCGTACAACCGGTTCCAGGAGACAAAGAGGTACGACAGGTAGGCCACGCTCCAGTTCTGCTGGAGCCGGCCGTCCAGCAGGGCGGGAATCTCGGAACGGCGGAAGTCGTAGACCCCGCTGACCGGTGCCACCGCAGATAGCCGGAACCCTGGGGCTTGACCGGCCTGCAGCGCGCGGGCGGTGCCCATGGCCACCGAGGCGCCCTGGGAGAAGCCGGTGACCACGACGTCGGGGCGGAGCGCAATCCGGGATCGAACGGCGAAGGAGCGGGCCGCGCGGAGCATATCCACCGATGCCGTGACCTCGGACGGCACGTGCATCCAGGGATGCTGTCCGGGGCCCAGCCCGAGCCCGAGATAGTCCGGCGCTACAGCGGCGAAACCCGCCGAGGCATAGGTGATCGGCGGCGCTGTCTCCCAGGTGTCGTCCGTGACCGAGGGAGCGCCACCGCGAAAGACCTGCGTCCCGTGCCCGTACGAGACGGTTGTCAGGGCGGGCCGAGCTGGGTTGCGAGGCAGCACCAGGAGCCCGCTGGCGGTGGTCGCCCGACCGCGCTCGTCGATGGTTCGGTAGAGGAGCCGGTACAGGGTGACGCCGTAGTTCGCCGCAGCCGGGTCGTAACCCGCCGCGGTCAGCTCGGCCACCACCTGCTCCCGGGAGAGTTTTCGGAGCAGCACGACGGAAATCAGTGTTCCCCGGTTGGTCTCGGGGTCAGCCTGGTCGCTGGACGCGCGATCGGTTGCGGTCGGATGGATGGCCGCGATGGCCGGCGTCGCGGCGAGGGATAACCCGGTGGCGACCGCCAGGCTCACCGCGACGCCACGAAACAACTTGGTGTGTCTATGGTTTGTTGTCATGGGTGGACGCTACGGCGGGATTTCGGCCGGTTGCATCACCCTGGAGCGCTAACCAAGTGGTAGCTCTCAGGTATCACCCGTGCTACTGAAGTGGGCTTCTGGGGTGACTCGAGGTATCCCAGCGTAGACCGCCTGTCACCTATGAAGCTGCTTGCTAGGCTCTGACGACCTAGCAAAGGGGTGGCTCTGGTGAGCAAGGAACCGTCGGTGGCAGCCGCCGAGCTGTCTGGTGAGGGTGGCGGCATCCGAGAGGTGAAGTCCGCCGCACGCACCGTCGACCTGCTGGAACTGATGGCCGCGCGGGGTAACGAGCCGGCTCGGTTGCGTGAGTTGAGCGACGCCCTGGGTGCGCCGCGCAGCAGCATCTACGCCTTGCTGCGCACCCTGGTCGAGCGCGGCTGGGTACGCACCGATGCCACCGGAACGCTCTACAGCATCGGCATCCAGGCGCTGCTGGCTGGGACGACGTACCTGGACTTCGACCCGTTCCTGCGGATCGTCCAGCCCCAAATCAACGAGCTCAGCGTGAAGCTTGACGAGACGATTCACTACGGCAGGCTGCAAGGCGCCAGGATCGTCTATCTGGCTACCCATGAGTCCAGCCAGTATTTGCGCCCGTTCAGCCGGGTCGGCCGGACGCTTCCGGCGTTCAGTACCGCAATGGGCAAATCGTTGCTCGCCGAGCGACTTCACGCCGGCGACCCGGACAGCCTTGCGGAGCACCTGCCCGACACGCTGGCACCCTTGACCGCACATACGATCGTGGATCGGCTGGCGCTGGCTCGCGACCTGGAAGCCGTCCGGAGCCGCGGGTATGCCGTCGACCGCGAGGAAAACCTCGAGGGCGTGGTCTGCTTCGCCGTCGTCCTGCGCTTCGCCAGCCCGCCGTCCGACGCGATCAGCTGCTCGCTGCCGGTGGAACGGCTGCGTGAGGGGCGGGAGGCCGAGATCATCGAGGCGCTGCGACGCACCAAGCTCACCATCGAGCGGATGGCCCCTGCGGCCTCGCTCCGGGAGCAGCCCTGGGTTTAGGACTGACACTTGATATTTTATTGACAGGTGTCCATGATCTTCGTGTGTCGTCCGAACAAGCGAAGCTGCCTCCTACCCAGGACCGCCGGGTGCGCCGATCGCGGTCCGTGCTGATCCGGGCCGCGATGGCGCTGGTCTCCGAACGGGGTACGACGGCAATTCCGATCTCCGACCTCGCCGAGGCCGCGGATGTCAGCCGGCAGCTGATCTACCTGCAGTTCGGTGACCGGGACACGCTGTTTCTGGCGGCTGCGCTGGAACTGGCAGAGGGCGAGTTGCTGCCGGGGCTGATCGATGCTCCGCACCCGATCGCCGAACGCGACCAAGCCCTGGCGATGGCCCGGCACTTCGCCGATCACCGCTCGTTCTACCGGGCGATGCTGACCGGCTCCTGTGCCTTCGCCCTGAACAAGATGCTGACTGGCCTGCTGACCCCGGTCAATGCGCACTTTGTGCATCTGATGGCCGGTGATCGGCTCGCCCCCGACACCGTCGAGGACCTCGCCGTCTTCCTGACCGGCGGTGCGTCCGCCTTGTTCAACGCCTGGGTGGTGGAGGGATCCGAACCCCTCGACCCCGAGGAATTCACCGACCGGTTGATGCGGATGGCGTCCGTCATCCTTGCCTCGGTCGCTCAACCCGCCAACGCCACCCAGGGTAAGGAGTTCGACCGGTGAACCTGATCAGCCACCTGATCCAACGCCAGCTGAAACTCGCTCCGCCAATTACCCGAGATCTGGTACATGAGCGGGATATTCGGGTGCCGATGCCGGACGGAGTGGAGCTCCTGGCGGACCGATGGGCGCCCAAGGACGGCGGCGAAGGGTTGCCCACCGCGGTACTGCGTAGCCCTTACGGTCGAGGGTTGATCGGCGCCTTCATGTCTCGGCCGCTGGCCGAGCGCGGGTATCAGGTGATCATCCAAAGCACCCGTGGTGGCTTCGGTTCCGGTGGAACGATGGACCCGATGCGGCAGGAGCGTGAGGACGGCGCGGCCACCCTGGACTGGGTGGTGAAGCAGCCCTGGTTCGGCGACTCCATGGTGCTGGTCGGCCTGAGCTATCTCGGATACGCGCAATGGGCGCTCGCCGACCGGTTACCGCCACAGGTCAAAGCGATGATCCCGCATGTTACCGAGTCCGCTCTGACCTTGGAATTCCTCCGCAAGGACGGCTTTTCGTTGGAAACGCCGTTCGGTTGGGGAGTCTTGATCGACGGCCAGGAGAGCCGCTGGGCGCTCCTGCGTCAGCGGTCCCAGGCCAAGAAGACGCAACGCGCGCTGCTCACCCTCCCGCTGGCGCAGGCCGATGTGGCCGCGATTGGCCACCGTTCGGACTACATCCAGGACATCTTCGCTTGCGATGCGGAGAACCCTTACTGGGCCGACCTCGATCACCAGAATCGGGTGGCTGAGGTCACCGTTCCGGTCAGCTCGATCGGCGGCTGGTACGACATCTTCCTGCCCGGCCAGCTCCGCGACTTCAAAGTTCTCCAAGCCGCCGGGCACACCGCTCGGCTGACGGTCGGGCCCTGGACGCACCTCGATGTGAACAGCGCGCCGATCAACGAGGCCCTGGAGTTCGGGTTGGCCTACGCCCGAGGCGAGCAGCCCGCTGACCGGGCGCCGGTAAAGCTTTTCGTGATGGGAGAGGAATCCTGGCGAGGCTTCGATTCCTGGCCGCCGAGCGGATATTCGGCCCAGCGCTTCCATCTTCAGCCGGGCGGTGGGCTGTCCGCCGAGCCGGCCGATGAATCAGCGCCCGACAGCTACCATTACGACCCGGCGGAACCGACTCCTGCGGTCGGAGGCGTGCGCATGGTCAGCGATAGCGGTCGGGTCGACAATGCGGCCTTGGAGGCCCGCGCTGATGTGCTCACGTACACCACCGCCGTCCTCGAGGCGGATGTCGAGGTCATCGGCGAGATCAGCGCGGAGATCTGGTTCCGCTCCAGCCTGCCCTACGCCGATGTCTTCGTCCGGCTCTGCGACGTCGACTCCGACGGCCGCTCCTACAACGTCTGCGACGGCCTGACGAGTGTGACCGGCGCCGACGAGCTGTCGCTGGTAAAGGTCGGGATGTGGCCCACCGCCAACCGGTTCAAGCGCGGCCATCGAATCCGAATTCAGGTCTCCAGCGGTGCTTTCCCGCGCTACGACCGCAACCACGGCACCGGTGAGCCGCGCGCCACATCGGTCACTCTCCGGGCGGCCGATCAGAGCGTCTATCACGATGCAGTGCATCCCTCGGCGATCATCCTGCCGGTCCGGGAGCCGAGCTGACGGCGTCATAAATCTCGAGGCGGCCGGTACTCGGGGTTCACGGACCGCCGGTATCCGGTGTCGTCGCGGACCCGGATCCCGCACCGCAGATACTGCTCGTGCATCTGGGCCAGCGCATCTGGGTCCAGTTCGACGCCGAGTCCCGGCCCGGTGGGGACGTCGACCGCGCCGTGGGTGAAGCCGATCGAGCCCGGGACGATGACGTCGTCCTGGGCCGATTTCCACGGCCAGTGAGTGTCGCAGGCGTAGTCGAGATTGGCGGTGGTGGCGGCCAGGTGAGTCATCGCCGCCAGGCTGATCCCGAGGTGCGAGTTCGAATGCATGGACAAGCCGAGGTGAAAGGTTTCGCAAAGCCCGGCGAGCAACTGAGACCGGCGTAGCCCGCCCCAGAAGTGGTGGTCGGAAAGGATGACCTGGACGGCGTCGGCCCGAACCGACGGCTCGATGTCGTCGAACGAGACCACGCACATGTTGGTCGCGAGCGGCATCGATACCTGCCGGGCAACCTGCGCCATCCCGGTGATCCCGGGCGTCGGATCCTCCAGGTATTCCAGCACGCCATCGAGGGCCTCGCCGACCCGGATCGACGTGCTTGGCGACCAGGCGGCGTTCGGATCCAGTCGCAAGGGCAGGTCGGGAAAAGTCTCTCGGAGCGCCAAAATGGTGGCAATTTCCAGCTCCGGATCGAACACGCCGGCTTTGAGTTTGAGCGCGCCGAACCCGAAGCGGTCAAGCATGCGCCGAGCCTGGGCGACGATTGCCGTCGGGTCCAGCGCGGCCCCGGCCGGGTCGTCCTCCTGGCCCGGATGTCCGGCCCACTTGTAGAACAGGTAACCGGAGAACGGAACCCGGTCGCGGACCCGACCGCCGAGCAGGTCGCTGACCGGCAGGTCAAGGATTCGGCCCTGCAGATCGAGAACGGCCACTTCGAACGGCGACAGCACCCGAGCGGTCGTACTCGATCCGGTGACCAGGCCGCTCATTCCGTGTCCACCCGTCAGGTCATCGGTGGCCAGCGCCCGGGCGACCCGCGCGGCGAGCTGGTTGGGCGCGAAGACGTCCAACCCGAGCAGGGCATCGGCGGCTCGCCGGAGCCGGATCAGATGCGGTTCGTCGCCGTAGGTCTCGCCGAGGCCGGTCACTCCACTGTTGGTGCTGACCTCGATGATTGCGCGGAGGGCGAAGGGCTGGTGCACCCCCACCGCGTTCAGCAGCGGCGGGTCGGCGAAGGCCACCGGAGTGATCGCGATCCTCCGGATCAGATGCCGGTCAGCCGCCATGCGTAGGAGTGAGCCAATCGGTTGCCACGACGGTCGAGACCAGGTCTTCGAGCAGTCGACCGGCGTCCGCAATACAGACCGCCGGGTCGGGTTCGATACTGGTCAGCGAGTAGGCCGCGGCCAGGCCGCCGATCTGCAGTTGCCGGCTGGACAGCGACGAGCGACCCGCCACCGCGATGGTCGGCACCCCGTGGCGGGTGGCTGCGGTGGCGACCCCGATCGGTGCCTTGCCATGCAGGCTCTGCTCGTCCAGCGACCCTTCTCCGGTGATCACCAAGCTGGCGCCGGGCAACAGCTCCTCGAAGTCGATCAGTTCCAGGATCATTTCGATGCCCGGCCGAAGTTCGGCTCCGAGTACGGTCAGGGCCGCGAAGCCGACCCCACCGGCCGCACCCGCGCCCGGCGCGGCGGCCAACTGCCGGTCGGTGGCCAGACCCAGCTTCCCGGCCCAGCGTTGCAAACCCAGCTCCAGCTCCGCGACCTGGTCGACCGAGGCGCCCTTCTGCGGTGCGTAGATCGATGCGGCACCGGTCGGGCCCAGCAGCGGGTTGTCCACATCGCTGGCCAAGACGACGCGGGTGCCGGCGAGCCGAGGGTCCAGCCCGGTCAGGTCCACGGTGTCCAGCGATCGCAGGCCCGCGCCGCCAGGACCGACGTCCTGGCCTTCCCGATCGAGCAACCGGACACCCAGGGCCTGGAGCATCCCGGCGCCACCGTCGGTACAGGCGCTGCCGCCGAGCCCGATGATCACCTGGTCGCAGCCGATGTCCAGGGCCGCCCGGATCAGATCTCCGGTGCCTCGGCTGGAGGCCTGCATCGGGTTCAGCCGGCCGGGCGGCAGCCGTCGCAACCCGGACGCCTCGGCCAGCTCAACCACGGCCGTCCGGTCCCGCAGTACGAAAGCGGCCTCGATCGGCGTCCCCTGCGGACCGCTGACGAGCACTGGCACCGGCGTGTAGCCGCGGGCCATCACCGCCTCCAGGGTGCCGTCACCGCCGTCCGCGATCGGGGCGAGCCGGACCTCGAGCTCGGGTCGGAAACGGTGCAGCCCAGCCGCGACCCGCTCGGCGACCTGGCGGGCAGTCAGGGATCCCTTGAACTTGTCCGGGGCGACGACGATAGTCATTCCGCTATCTGACCAGCGCGGGTCGCTTGTTGTCGAAGGTCCAGCCACTTCACAATCCGCGGTGCGCTCATGTCTTGCGGTCAGTCCTTCCCGAACTCGACGGTGTCCGTGGTCCACGCGTGTGCCTGCTCGCTCAGCGTGATGCCGAGCCCGAGCCGGTCCGGCACAATCATGCGCCCACCGCGGTTCTCCAGCCGCTCATTGAACAGCGGGTTCAGCCACTCGAAATGCTCGACCCAGGGTTCCCGAGGGTAGGCGGCGGCCAAGTGCAGGTGGATCTCCATGGCGAAATGCGGCGCGAGCTGTAGGCCGGCCTGGTCGGCCAGGGCGGCGAGCCGAAGGAACGGGGTGATCCCGCCGATCCGGGGGGCGTCCGGCTGGAGGATGTCCACGGATCGCTTCTCGATCAAGGCGATGTGCTCGCCGACGCTGGAAAGCATCTCGCCGGTGGCGATCGAGGTATCCAGGGCGGTGGCCAGCTGGGCGTGCCCCTCGGCGTCGTACGCGTCCAGCGGCTCCTCGATCCAGACCAGATCGAACTGCTCCAGAGCTCGCCCGACCCGGATCGCGGTCGGCCGATCCCACTGCTGGTTGGCGTCCACCATCAACGGCACGTTCGAGCCGAGGTGCTCGCGCAGCTCACTGACCCTGGCCAGGTCGATCCGATAGTCCGGCTGCCCGACCTTGATCTTGATCCCACCGATGCCCTCGGCCAGCGATTGGGTGGCACGGTCCTTGACCTCGTCGATCGACAGGTGCAGGAAGCCGCCGGAGGTGTTATATGACTTCACCGAATCCCGATGGCTACCAAGGAATTTCGACAAGGACAGGCCGGCTCGCTTGGCTTTCAGATCGTAGAGGGCGATGTCCAGGGCGGCGATCGCCTGCGTGGCGACTCCGCTGCGGCCGACGGAGGCGCCGGCCCAGAGCAGCTTGGTGTAGATCCGGGCGATGTCGTTGGGGTCCTCACCGATCAGCCGATCGGCGATCTCCTTGGCATGCGCATAGTGCGCCGGACCACCGGCTCGCTTGGAGTAGGAGAACCCGATCCCGCGATGATCGTCCTCGGTGGCGATCTCGGCAAACAGGAAGACGATCTCGGTCATCGGTCTTTGGACGCCGGTCAGCACTTTGGCGTCACTGATCGGGGTCTGTAACGGCAGGGTCAGCGTCGCGAGCTTGACGTACCGGATCCGGTCGCCGTTCGTCATCACCCCTTCCTTTCGATCCGGGTGTTGGCCAGCTGCTCGTAGTGCTGGACGAGCCCGCTGTGGTCCTCCTTCTCGTGCCCACCTGCCCGCAGACCGGTCAGCATCTCCAGGACGGCGGCGGTCAGCGGCAGCGGCGCGCCCACCTCGTGCGAGGTGTCCAGGGCGTTGGTGAGGTCTTTGATGTGCAGATCGATCCGGAAGCCGGGCTTGAAGTTGTGATCCAGCATCATCGGTGCCTTGGCCTCCAGCACGGTGCTGCCGGCCAGGCCGCCACGGATGGCGGCGAACACGGCCTCGGGTGCCACCCCCGCCTTCTGTGCGAGTACGAACGCCTCGGAGACGGCGGCGATGTTCAGCGCCACGACCACCTGGTTCGCGAGTTTGGCGATGTTGCCCGCTCCGAGGTCACCGACGTGCACAACGGCTGAGCCCATCGCTCCCAGGACCGCGTGCACCTGCTCGAAGACCGCCTCATCGCCGCCGACCATGATCGACAGAGTTCCCTCGACGGCCTTCGGTTCGCCGCCGCTGACCGGGGCGTCGAGCATGCTGACCCCGCGCTCGGCGAGCGCGGCGGCGATCTCCTGGGAGGCCAACGGGGCGATCGAACTCATGTCGACGTACACCAGCCCGGGGCGAGCGGCCTCGATCAGGCCACCCTCACCCAGCGCGACCTCCCGCACCTGCGGGGAGTTCGGCAGCATGGTGATCACCAGGTCGACCCGGCCGGCGATCTCCGCCGGGGTCGAGCCGCGCTCGGCCCCGAGTTCGGCCAGCTCCTCGGCTGCGGTCTTGTTGTGGTCGCTCACTACCAGCTGATGGCCGGCGGCGAGCAGGTTCTTGGCCATCGGCTTGCCCATGATGCCGAGCCCAATGAATCCGATCCGCATGTGAATACCTTTCTATTCGGACGCAGGACCGTCCACGGAGAGTTTGCCGAGGGCGATCTGCAGATCGCGCCGTTGCTCGGCGGTCAGATCCCCGGCCGGGGCGAGCGCGACGCCGACATCGACGCCGAGTAGCCGAAGCCCTTCTTTGAGGACGACGGGAAAGGTTGCCTTCTCGATCCAGGCCCGCAGCGGGGAGAGCTGGAATTGCAGCTCCAGGGCGCGGGCGTGGTCTCCGGCGACATAGGAGTTGTAGATCTCGGCGACCAGGCGGGGGGCGAGGTTCGCGGTGCTCGCGATGGCACCCTTGGCACCTATGCACATACCGGCGTAGATCAGGGTGTCGCGGCCGGTCAGGACGGTGAAGTCGGCATCGGTGACGTTCAGGTAATTCAGCATCTGGCTGAGGTCGCCGCTGCTGTCCTTGATTCCGATGATCCCCTCGACCCGGCTCAGGGTCTGGCAGGTCTCGGCGCTGATCGTGACGTGAGTCCGGCCGGGGTTCTCGTACATCATGATCGGCAACTCGGTGGCGTTCGCGATCGCGGTGAAGTGCTGGATCAGCTCACTTTGGGTGGGAGTGAGGAAGTACGGCGTCAGCACGGACAACGCCGAAACCCCACCAACCGCCTCGACCATTCGGGCGGTTTTGATGCAGTCTCGGGTGGTGATCTCGCTGGCCCCGGCGTAAATCGGCACCCGACTCGCGGTGTGCTCGACTGTGATCTCGACGACGCGCTGCTTCTGGGCATCGGTGAGCCCGTAGATCTCGCCGCTGCTCCCGAGCACGAAGAGGCCGTGGACGCCGCCGTCGATGGTGAAATCGATGACGTCGCGCAGGCCCTGCTCCATCAATTCGCCGCTGCGGTCCAGCGGTGTTACGAGTGCGGGGATCGCCCCCCAGGGTGCCGTCATCGCCGTCCTCCCTCTCGCCTGGACATATGTAGAGAGTAAACACGCTTGAATACATCTGTCTACACATGAAGTCAGGCGGGAGAGAGGGCGGTCGGATGACGCCGCCGGGGAGTGCTGGTAAAGGTCAGCCGGCCAGGAGTTCGTCGAGCTTCTGGTAGCCCTCGTTGACGCCGACCTCCATGCCGCTGGCGACGAAGCCGTCCCGACCTTCGAACGAGTCGACCAGGGACGTCGTCGTCAATCGGGTCCGGCCGTTGCCGAGGTCTTCAAAGGTCGCGCGCTCCAGGGCCACGCCGTCGCGCATGCCTTCGTAGGTGAAGGTCTGGACGATGAGCTCGCCCGGGCGCACCTCGTGGAAGCAGCCGAAGAAGCCGTACTCCTCTTCGCCTTCGCCCATCACATAGCGGTACGACCCGCCGGTCCGGCAGTCGTGGTGGTCGATTCGCACCGGATAGCCGCGGGGGCCGATCCAGCGAGCGAACAGATCCGGGTCGGTGTGGGCGCGAAAGACCTTCTCTACCGGAGCGTCGAACTCCCTGATGAGGCGGACGAGCGGCACGTTCGGGTCGATGATGATCTCGGTCTCACGGGTGCTGGTCGTGGTCATCTCGATACTCCTGTCGAGGTTGGTGGGATCGGGTCGACGTCGTCGGGCATCGATCGGAGGACGTCGTCCAGTCGGCGGTAGCGCTCCTCCGCTTGCCGGCGGTAGCGCTCTATCCATTTGGTCATGAGGTCGAAGACCTCCGCTTCCAGGTGGACCGGGCGACGTTGGGCGTCCCGGCTGCGGCTCACCAGACCGGCGTCCTGCAGCACCTTGAGATGCTTGGAAACGGCCTGGACAGTCACGTCATACGGCTCGGCGAGCTGATTGACGGTGGCATCCGCGACAGCCAGCCTCGCGACCATGTCGCGCCGGGTGGGGTCGGCCAGTGCCGAGAACACCCGGGACAGTGCATCAGCCGCCACGATGCTTCCTCCTTGTTCAACCGATTGGTTGAGCAAAAGGCTAAGCCGGGGCCGGGGCATAGTCAACCGCTAGGTTGAGGACGTCGAGTTGGGGCCATTGCCTTCGGGAACATCACGAGAGCGGCCCGTGATCATGCACGGTTACCCACTCAAAGCGGGTAACCGTGCATGATCACCGCAGAAATTTGGCGGGCTCGAATAAGCCAGCGGATCGTCGGAGCGGTGTTGCGGTTGGCTAGCGCCAGAAGGGTCAGGAACCGCCCTTGTTCAGGGTCACCTCAGTCGGCTGGTACGAAGCGCCGGTGGTGTCGACGCCGTCCGCCTTCAGGTTTGCCAGCGCCTTCTCGACGTAGTCGTTCGTGTAGGCCAGGCCCTCGGGGGCCTTCGTCAGCACGGTCTTGCCCTCGGCGTTCTTGGTTCCCTGGGCAATCGTGACGGTCTGGTCCCAGGCTGCCTTGTCGATCAGCCCGGCGCCGGCGGTGGCCGGCCAGATCAGCTTGTTCACCTCGTTCATCTGCCAGAGCTGGTGGCTGGCGCCGAGCTTGGAGCCCTTGGCGACCACGATGTCCCGGCACTTCTCCAGGTTGTCCCGGCAGTACGCCCAGCCCTTGAGGCTGGCCTCGATGAACTTCACCGTGGTGTCCTGGTACGTCTTGTCACCGAGCTTCTCGGTGTTCGCCCAGATCGCGTCCTGGAGCATCGCGGTGCCCTCGTCCTGCCAGCTGATCACGTTGAAATCGTCCGGCTGGTAAAGCTTCCCGGTCTTCGGGTTGGTGGCCTCGAGGACCTGGGCGTATTCGTTGTAGTCCATCGCCTGGGCGGCGTCGATGTCGCCCTTGAGCAGCGCCTGCATGTCGAACTGCTGCTGGACCAGGGTGACGTCCTTGCTCGGGTCGACCCCGGCCTTGGTCATTCCGGCGAAGAGCTCGAACTCGTTGCCGAACCCCCAGTTGCCGACCTTCTTGCCTTTGAGGTCGGCGGCCGTGGTGATGTTCTTGTCCTTGAAGCTGACCTGGCGGGTTCCCGAGCGCTGGTAAATCTGTGCGACATCGGTGATTCCGGCGCCCTGCTCGCGTGAAGCCAGCGCCTTCGGCACCCAGGCGATCGCGAAGTCGGCTTGGCCCTGCGCCAGGACGGTCTGCGGCACGATGTCGACGCCGCCCTCGATGATCGAGACGTCCAGCCCGGCATCCTTGTAGAAGCCCTGGTCCAGGGCGGCGAAGTAGCCCCCGAACTGCGCCTGGGTGAACCACTGCAGCTGCAGCTTGACCGGCGTCAAGGCTCCCGCCGCAGCCGACGGCGTGGCGGAACTCCCGGTGCTGGTGGTGCTGCAGGCGGTCAGGCCGAGTACGGCCAGACCGGCGCTCAGGCCGATCAGGGACCGGCGGCGGACAATACTCCTCACGGAATACCTCACTTCATCTAGGTAGAGCTTGGGGCACGACCACGGGTCGCCAGTCGCTCAGCACCGAGCGAGGCGAGGTAGAACACGAGTCCCAGACCGATCGCGGCGACGACGTAAGCCCAGGCCCGGGCGTATGCCGTGTTCGATGCGGCCGAGGTGATCCGGCTGCCGAGGCCGTTCTGCAGCCCGCCGAAGTACTCGGCGACCACGGCCGAGATCACTGCCAGGGAGGAAGCTACCCGGACGCCGGTGAACAGGTAGGGCACCGCGCCGGGCAGCCGGACCACTCTGGTCAGATCCCAACCGCCGGCGGCGTAGCTCCGCATCAGTTCGGCATGGATCGGGTCGATTCGGGTCAGGCCCCGGACCGTCGTGACGAAGACCGGGAAGAAGGCCACGATGGCCACCACGATCCGGCGGGGCAGGTCGCTGGTGGCCGAGAACATGATCGACAACACCGGCGCGAGGGCGACGATCGGCATCGCGCTGACCGCGGCTGCCAGCGGCGTCAGCAACCGCTCGACCAGTGGTGCCCAGGCCGCGACAACGGCCGCGAGTACCGCCAGCACGATCCCGGCGATCAGCCCGATCAAGGCGTTGGCACCGCTGGCTCGGCTGGAAGCCAGGATGTCGCCGAGGTTCTCGCGCAGCTGGGTGCCGATCGCGCTCGGGCTGGGCAACAGGTATCCGGGGATGTCCCGCAGGTCGACGAATACCTGCCAGAGCACCAGCAGCAACCCACCAAAGATCACCGGAGTGAGCACCCGCCTGGCGAAAAGGGTTGCGGTCATGTCAGTTCCAGACCTACGCGCTGGGGAGCGCGAAGAGCTTCCCGTACGGCGGTGACAGCGGCGAAGAAGGTCGGGTCTTCGCGAGTGTCCTCGGTCCGCTCGGGCAACGCGATCGGCACGATCGCGCTGATCTGTCCCGGCCGCGGCGACATCACCACGACTCGGTTGCTGAGGTACACCGCTTCGGGGATCGAGTGCGTCACGAAGATCACCGCGCATCCGGTCTGCGCACTCAAGCGGACCAGCTCGCCTTGCATCCGCTCCCGAGTCATCTCGTCCAGCGCCCCGAACGGCTCGTCCATCAACAGCAGTCGGGGACGCTCGGCCAGGGCGCGGGCGATCGCCACCCGCTGCTGCATGCCACCGGACAGCTGGTCCGGCCGATGTCCGGCGAAGTCCGACAGGCCCACCATCGCCAGCAGTTCCTCGGCCCGGGCCCGGCGTTGCGGCCGGCTCACGCCATGTACTTCGAGCGGCAGCTCGATGTTCGCCCGGACGGTTCGCCAGGGCAACAGCCCGGCGGCCTGGAAGGCGATCCCGTAGTCCTGATCCAGCCGCGCCTGGTGTGCGGTCTTGCCGAAGACGGAGATCGTCCCGGCGCTGGGCTGCTCGAGATCGGCAACCAGGCGCATCAAGGTGCTCTTGCCACACCCGGACGGACCGATCAGCGAAACGAATTCGCCCGGGGCCACGGTGAGGTCGATCCCGGTCAGGGCCGTGACAGCAGAAGGCTTTCCGGCTCCGAACGTCTTTCCCACCGCACTGAGTGCGACCGCAGGGACTCCGGTCATCGAAACCTCCGCGTTCATCGGGCACCTGCCGGATTGAACCGGCCAAGGCCCACGTCGAGCAGGCTGACCAGCGACGCCACCACCAGGCCGAGCCCGGCGGCGCCGACGATCGCGGTCCAGGGTCGGGCCGGATCGCCGGTCGCTGACTGCGCGTATTCAATGATCAGACGGCCGATTCCGCCTCGGGTACCGGTCGAGATCTCCGCCACGATGGTGCCGATCACCGATGCCGCGGCGCCCAGGCGCAGCGCCGGGATCAAGTAGCCGACGCTGGCCGGCAGCCGCAGCCGGATCAGGGTCTGCCACCAGGACGCCGCATAGCTGTGCATCAGTCCGAGCTGCGCCGCCTGCGGAGAGTTCAGCCCGCGCAAGGTTCCGACCGCGACCGGGAAGAAGGCCAGGTACCCGGAGATCACCGCCACCGACATCCACGGCTGCCAAGGCTGACCGAAGACCGCGAGATTACCGCCCCAGCCGACGACGACCGGAGCGATCGCCACCAGCGGCACGGTCTGGCTGACCACGATGTACGGCAGCAGGGCGTCCTGGGCGGTGCGGAAGCGCTGCATCAGGACGGCGAGCAGGACACCGACGATGACCCCGCCGATCCAGCCGGCCACCGAGACGCGAAAGCTGAACCAGGCCGCCTTGATCACTGCGACCAGCACGGAAGAACTACCGGCAGCTGAGATTTCGGGTTCGCTGAAGCGTTTGACTATTTGCCAGACGTGCGGCATCGAGTCGTCGTCGGCACGTGGCAGTAGCCGGACGTCGTGCACCGAGAAGCCGTCCGGGGAACCGAGGAGTTTGTAGGCCTCCCAGAGCACGAGCAGCAGCGCGAACGCCCCGATACCGGCGGCTAGCGACCGCAGGGATTTCACGTCTTGGCCGTCAAACTGTCACGGACCGCGGGGATGACCGTCTCGCCGTAGGCCTCCAGGGTCTGCGCCTTGCCGTCGTGCTGCAGATAGACGGCGAACTGGTCGACGCCCAGCGCCTTCAGTTCCTGCAGTCGTTCGATCTGGTGGGCACTGTCGCCGAGCAGGCAGAACCGGTCGATCACGTCGTCCGGAACGAAGTCGGCGTGCGAATTACCGGCCCGACCGTGCTGGTTGTAGTCATAGCCCTGCCGGGTCTTGATGTAGTCGGTCAGTGCGGTCGGCACCCCAGCCCCTTCGCCGTACCGGGTGACGAGGTCGGCGACGTGGTTGCCCACCATCCCCCCGAACCAGCGGCACTGGTCGCGCATGTGGGCGAGATCATCACCGACGTACGCCGGAGCAGCCACGCAGATGGTCACCTCGGCCGGATCCCGACCGGCGTCCTCGGCGGCCCGCCGGACGGCGTTCACAGTCCAGGCGACGATCGCCGGATCGGCGAGCTGAAGGATGAAACCGTCCGCCACCTGACCGGTCAGCTCGAGTGCCTTCGGGCCGTAGCCGGCCACCCAGACGTCCAGCCGGGAATCGGCACCCCAGGGGAAGCGCAAGGTGGCGCCGTTGATCTCAACGGACCGGCCGTTGGCCAACTCCCTGATCACGTGGACGCTTTCGCGCAGCGCGGCGAGCGTCGTGGGGCGCCCGTTCATTACCCGAACCGCCGAATCCCCACGACCGATACCGCAGATCGTGCGGTTGCCGAACATCTCGTTCAAGGTGGCGAAGTGCGAGGCGGTGACGGTTGAATCGCGGGTCGCCGGGTTGGTGACCATCGGCCCGACGATCACCTTGCGGGTGGCAGCCAGGATCTGGCTGTAGATCACGTACGGCTCCTGCCAGAGCAGGTGCGAATCGAAGGTCCAGACGTGACTGAAACCGTGCATCTCCGCTTGGCGGGCGAGCTCTACCACCCGGGAGGCGGGCGGGTTCGTCTGCAGAACGACACCGACGTCCATGACCTGTCCCTTTCTCAAATATTTCACCGTGATCATGCACGCTTGCCCCCCTACTTCCCGGTGATCATGCACGGTTGCTCGGTTCGCGGTGGGCAACCGTGCATGATCACGCGAGGGGGAGGGGCACCTAGCGGAGGTACTGCGAGAGGCCGCGCTTCACGTAGGCGCCGTGCCCGGCCCGGCCGAGGAAGGCGCCGTCGTTGATCACCACGCTGCCACGGGACAGCACGGTATCGACGTGACCGTCGATCTCGAAGCCTTCCCACGCCGAGTGGTCCATGTTCATGTGGTGGGTCTTGTCGACACCGATGCTGGTGTGGCCGTTCGGGTCATAGATCACCACGTCGGCATCGGCGCCCGGCGCGATCACGCCCTTCTTGCCGTACAGGCCGAACATCCGCGCGGGGGTGGTGGAGCACAGCTCCACCCAGCGCTCCAGGGTGATCCGCTTGTCGACGACGCCCTGGTACAACAGGTCCATCCGGTGCTCGACCGAGCCGATGCCATTGGGAATCTTCGAGAAGTCGTCCTTCCCGAGATCCTTCTGCCCCTTGAAGCAGAACGGGCAGTGGTCGGTGCTGACCACGGAGAGATCGTTGGTGCGCAGGTAGCGCCACAACTCTTCCTGATGCTCCTCGGCGCGCGAGCGCAGCGGGGTGGAACACACCCACTTCGCACCCTCGAAGCCGGCCGCGCCGAGTTGCTCTTCCAGGCTCAGGTACAAGTACTGCGGGCAGGTCTCGCCGAAGACGTTGTACCCCTGCTGGCGGTGGGCGGCCAGGGTGGCGACCGCTTGCTTGGCCGACATGTGCACGATGTACAGCGGCGCACCGGTCAGCCGGGCAAGCATGATCGCCCGGTGGGTCGCCTCTTCCTCGGTCTCCCAGGGGCGGGTCAGCCCGTGGTTGATCGGGCTGGTCTCGCCGCGCGCCAGCGCCTGCTGGACCAGCACGTCGATGGCGATGCCGTTCTCAGCGTGCATCATGATCATCGCACCGAGTTCGGCGGCCTTCTGCATCGCCCGCAGGATCTGACCGTCGTCGCTGTAGAAGACCCCCGGGTACGCCATGAACAGCTTGAAACTGGAGATGCCCTCGGCGACCAGTTCCTCCATTGCCTTCAGCGCGTCGTCGTCAACCCCACCGACGATCTGATGGAAGGCGTAGTCGATGGCGCAGTTGCCACCGGCTTTGGTGTGCCAGGCAGCGAGCGAATCCTGGATCCGCTCGCCGGTCTTCTGGACGGCGAAGTCGACGATGGTCGTGGTGCCACCCCAGGCCGCCGCCGTGGTCCCGGTCTCGAACGTGTCAGACGCGTTCGTGCCACCGAACGGCAACTCCATGTGGGTGTGGGCGTCGACCCCACCGGGGACGACGTACTTACCTGTGGCGTCGATGACGGTGTCGGCGCCGGTGGCCAGATCGATGCCGAGCGCGGTTGAACCCGGCTGGAGGACGGCGACGATCGTTTCGCCGTCAATCAGCACGTCCATCGGGGCGGAACCGGTCGCGCCGACGACCGTGCCGCCGGTGATCAAAGTCGTTGTCATGGCTCTCCTTACGGCACTGTGTTGTGATGATCGGCGGTTACGGAGCGGTGATCGCGGTGTAGCTGTCCGGCCGGCGGTCGCGGTAGAACTGCCAGTCGTTGCGCACCTTTCGGATCAGGTCCAGGTCCAGGTCGCGGACGACGAGTTCCTCGCTGGTCTCGCTGCCCCGCTCGCCGACGTAGTTGCCTTGCGGATCGACGAACTGGCTCTTGCCGTAGAAGTTCACCGCAAGGTCGCCGTACTCGTTGTCCTCGGTACCGACCCGGTTCGGGGCGGCAACGAAATATCCGTTGGCCGCTGCGGCAGCCGGCTGCTCGATGTCCCAGAGCCGGTTGGAGAGGCCGGGTTTGGTGGCGTTCGGGTTGAACACGATCTGTGCACCGTTCAGGCCCAGCTCCCGCCAGCCCTCCGGGAAGTGCCGGTCGTAGCAGATGTAGACGCCGATCTTGCCTACCGAGGTGTCGAAGACCGGGTATCCCAGGTTGCCGGGGCGGAAGTAGAACTTCTCCCAGAACTTGTCCAGGTTCGGGATGTGGTGCTTGCGGTACTTGCCCAGGATCGAGCCGTCGGAGTCGACCACCACCGCGGTGTTGTAGTAGACGCCGGGCATGTCCTCCTCGTAGATCGGGAGGATCATGACCATCCGCAGCTCCTTCGCCAGCGCCGCGAAGCGCTGCACGATCGGGCCGTCGGCCGGTTCTGCGTACTCGTAGTACTTGGCGTCCTCGGTGATGCCGAAGTACGGCCCGTAGAACAGCTCCTGGAAGCAGATGATCTGCGCGCCCTGGGCGGCGGCGTCCCGAGCGAACCCCTCGTGCTTGGCGATCATGGACTCTTTGTCGCCTGTCCAGGTGGTCTGGCTGATCGCTGCTCGGATCACAGACATGAACTCCCCTTTCCCAGTGCACACGTTGTGCGCTGGCCGTGACACTAACGGCACACCGCCGACGAGTGAAGACGTCATCCTGAGGCCTGCTCGAACACGGGCGTGTTACGTCGCGGTCAGCCGCGTTTCCGAGGCGTGAATTCTTGATCGTGGGGCGCGACTTGTCCGGTTCCTGGGGTTCAGGCCGGCCGCAATGGCAGGACGAGTTGGTCGTCCGCGCCGTCCGCCAACCGGATCGGGATCGTCCAGTCCTGCTGGTAGCGGTGGCAGGCGGCGAACTCGCTGTCGCCCTGATCGCAGGCGGCCGCCGCGGCGCTGATCTGCAGCACACCCTCGGCCCCCCGACCGCCGGCCAGCTGCACGGTCCGAGAGAGGCCGCGCTCGGTCCCGGAACCGGCGGTGAGCAGGCTGGACGGCGACGCGGTCACCGTCAACGAGGTGGGGTCCCCGAAGCGGTGGTCCAAGTGTTGGCCGGTCGGCGGGTCGAACTCGATCTGCAGCCGCAGTTCCCCGACCGCCAGATCGGTGCGGGTCCAGCGGGCCGGACGGATGCCTGCGGCGACTCGAGCTCCGGCCGGGATCGGCAACCGGACCAGGCGATGCGCACCCGACTCGACAACGATCAAATCGTCCCCGTCGACCAGCAGGTCGCTCGGCTCGGACAAGTCCCGCGCCAGCGTGCCGACGGTGCGGCGGAGCGGGTCGTAACGTCGCACCGCGCCGTTGTACGTGTCGGCGATGGCGATCGTGCCGTCCGGCAGAACAGTGACCCCGAGTGGATGTTGCAGCCGGGCATCGTCCCGGCCGTCACCGTCGCGGAAGCCCCAGTCGAACAGCCCTTGGCCGACCGCCGTGGTGACAGCGGCACCGACCGCTGGGTCGGCGGTGACCGACCGCAGTGCCGAGGTCTCGGCGTCGGCCACCCAAAGAGTGCCCTCGGCGTCCGTCGCCAGACCGGACGGCTGGGCGAAGAACGCCGTGCTCAACGGGCCGTCTCGAAGCCCTTCAACCCTCGTTCCGGCCAGCGCGGCGAGCCGGCCGCTGACTGGCTCGAAGCCCCAGAGCTGATGCGAGCCGGCCATCGCCACCACGATCTGCCCTTGCCACCAGGCGAGATCCCAGGGCGAGGACAGCGCTGCGGAGGTCGCGCCGCCGGCCAGGGTGCGAACCTCACCGTCCGCCAGGCGCAGCCCGCGCAGGGCATGGTTCACGGTGTCGGCCACCACCACGTCGTAGCCGACCTCGGCCGCGATCGACGGTGGCAGTCGCAGCAGACCCTGCGGTTCGGCGAAGGCCGGCTCGATCCCGTCTCGCCGCCCCCGAACCCCGGTGCCGAAGCGGCGACGCTCGTGGATCAGGTCCGCCTCGAGTTCGACCAGCTGGTGGTGTGCGGTATCGGAGACCAACAGCGTGCCGCCCGCCAGCGCGATCACCTTGCTGGGAAACCGAAGTTCGGAGGCTGGTTCCGGGGCCGGGACGTACGGACTGTTCCCGCGACGCAGGGTGCCGGCCGCCTCGTGCTCGGCGATCAGTTCCTCGATCAGCGTGCTCAACTCGAGGGCATGGCCCTCGCCGGCCAGATGTGCCACCACCGATCCTCGCGGGTCGACGACGACCAGGGTCGGCCACGCCTTGGCCGCATAGGCGTCCCAGGTGATCAGTTCGGAATCGGCCAGCACGGGATGGTGGACGGCGTAGCGCTCGACCGCCGCGCGGACCGCTTCCGGCTCGCCCTCGTGCGGAAACTTCGGCGAATGGACGCCGATCGTGACCAGGACATCGGCGAACCGGTCCTGGAGCGGACGCAACTCCTCCAGCACGTGCAGACAGTTGATGCAGGCGAAGGTCCAGAAGTCCAGCAACACGATCCGGCCGCGCAAGTCGGCGAGCGTCAACGCACTGCCGCCGGTGTTCAGCCAGCCCTGGCCCCGCAACTCGGGTGCCCGTACCTTGATCCGTCCGGTCACACGCTGCACAACCCGCGCGCCGGGGACGGCATTCCAGGCTCAGAGGTCACGAGCCCAGGTCTGACCGACGAGATCATGGCCGAATCTGTGATCCGGTTCCTCCTTGATCAACTCGAACCCGACGGATTCGTAGATCCGGCGGGCAACGGTCTGCTGATCAGTCGTCCACAGCATGATTCGCCGATAGTCGGCCTTCGTGGCGAAGTCCAGGCAGGTCTGCACCAGGCGGGCGCCCAGGCCATGCCCCCGGGCGGAGGGATGGACCAGCAGGACCCGCAGTTTCGCGGTCTCAAGGTCATCACCGGTGATGCAGAAGATGCTGCCGACTCGCTCGCCGTCCAGTTCGGCGATCCAGGCAGCCTCTCTTTCGGGTTCATGATGCTCCGCATAGGCTGCCACGATCCGCGCTACCAATGCCTCAAAACTATTGTCCCAGCTGTACTCCGATGCGTAGAGCGCACCGTGGGCAAGGACCACCCAGCCCAGGTCACCGGGCTGGTCGAGCGGACGGATCACTGATGTACGCATCCCACTCCTCGACGTCCACCATTGGGAAACATCAACAATCGCATGACTGAAACGACTGTTTCAGTCATCTAGGCTAGCGGTGTGACGGCGGAAACGGCACCCCCTTCGGCGCGACAGGCCGAACTCTTGGAAGCTGCCTACCAGTACGCGTTGGAACACGGGCTTGCAGACGTGTCGCTAAGGCCGCTGGCGGCCGCGATCGGCTCCAGTCCGCGGGTGCTGCTGTATCTCTTCACCAGCAAAGATGGGTTGGTGCGGGCGCTGCTGGCTCGTGCTCGAGTGGATGAGCTGGCGCTGCTCGATCGGTTGAGCGACCACGAAGGCCACCCGGCGGGATTGGCGGTCGCCGCCGAGCGGGTCTGGCATTGGCTGGCGGCCCGCGAGCACCGGGCGCTGTTGACGTTGTGGGTCGAGGCATATGCCCGCTCCCTGGTCGACCCGGAAGGGCCGTGGGCGGACTTCGCTCGGGCTACCGTGGAGGACTGGCTGAGCGTGCTTGCCGCCGCCCAGTCGGCCGGCGTCCGCGATACGGAGGCCGGCCAGGCCCAACGCACTCTGTTGCTCGCCGTGCTGCGTGGCGCTTTGCTTGACCTTCTGGCGACCGGGGACGCGGAGCGAATCACCGCTGCAGTCACCCTTCACCTCGCCGGCCCGGGGGGTGCTTGATCGGCGGGGCAGTGCCTGCCGGAGTAGCCTGCGAAGGTGAATCAGGTGGTGCTGTGGTGACCGATCGGCCGTCGCGTTGTGACCCCGGGGTTCGCACCCGGGTCTGGCGGGATGGGAAACTTGAGGACGAGAACTTCGCTTTCGAGGAGATCTCCGAGCAGATCGATCGGCCCAATTGCGTGGTCTGGGTTGATCTCGATGATCCAGGTCACGAACGACTTCAGGCGCTCGCTGGCGAGCTTTCCCTGCACCCGGCGTCGATCGAGGACGCTATTGCCGCCAACGAGCGGGCCAAGGCCGCTTCCTATCCCGGATACCTTTTCGTCAGCCTCTATGCGACGGAATGGGCGGACCGGAAGGTGGTTGCGCATCGGGTTTCGGCTTTCGTGCTCGACAAGGTGCTGGTGACCGTTCATAAAGCCGAATGGAAGGGCGTGGACGAGGTTGTCCGTCGCTGGGATGCCGAGGAAGATCTGATCGAAAAAGCTGGCTCCGGAGTGGACGGTCTGCTCCATTCACTGCTGGATGTCATCGTCGACAGTCAGTTCGAGACGGTGCAAACCTTGGACACGGTGATCGACGCCTTCGACGAGCACCTGTTCTCGGACCACCCTCCGACGAGGGAGCAGCAACGCGAGGTTTACCAGGTGCGTACCGGAACGGTGGACTTTCGGCGACTGGTGGTCGCGGTGCCGCAAGTAGTCAGCACCGTGTACCGGCTTCGAGGCCACAAGCACCCGGAGATGCAGTCGGATTGGGACGATCTGCATGACCACGTTTCCCGGGTCGTCGAGTGGAGCGACGCGACCCGCGAACAATTGCAGAATGTCCTTGCTGCCAGCATGTCTCAACAGGATCTGCGGATGAACGAGATCATGAAGAAACTCACCGCCTGGGCCGGCATCATCGCCGTTCCGACCGCGATCACCGGGTTCTACGGGCAGAACATTCCCTACCCCGGGTTCCAGCAGCCGTGGGGGTTCTGGGTCTCGTCGATGGTGATTGCAGGGACAATGCTTGGTCTGTACTTCGGTTTCAAACGTCGCGGGTGGCTTTGAACCCGCTGAGCCATTCGTGCAGTATCACGGCCAGCCTTTCCGGCTGGTCGAATTGGATCAGGTGACCGGCGTCCGGGATCAGTCGGAGCTTCGCGCCAGGGATGAGTTTGGCCAGAGAGTGAGCTCTGTCGACCGGTAGCCAGACGTCGTCGGTTCCCCAGACGATCAGGACCGGAAGGTCGAGTTCCGGATAACGTGGTTGGACGTCGTCCGTATAGGACTGATCGGCTTGGGCGATCTGCCGGTAGAAGGCGGCCTGGCCCTCGTCGCTCAGCCATGGGGCGACGAGGGCATCGAGTCGGTCGGGGGATAGCCCGCGATGGCTGGCCCCGCCGATGTAGGCCCGGACGACCGCAGCGTGGATGGCGCTCGGCAGCGCATCGAATACCGCGGAGCTCTCTTGAACCAGCTGAAAGAAGCCCGTTCCCCAGGGGGCGAGCGCTACCACGTCGACCAAGGCCAGCGAACGAAAGACACTGCCGTGCAATAGATGTGCCCTGAGTGCCACGGCGCCACCGAAATCGTGGGCCACCACGTGCGGGGCGTTCAACCCCCAGTAGGAGATCAGGTCGCTCAGTAGTTCACCCTGGAGGTCCAGGGACACTCGGTGATCCGGATCTTTGGACGAGCGCCCGTAGCCGGGCATGTCCCACAAGTAAACGGTGAACCGCTCGCTGAGCGCTTCGGCATGGGCCTGCCAGACCAGCGACGACCACGGAGTGCCGTGGCAGAACACCACATCCGGCCCAGAACCCGATCGAGTCCAACGGATACGCCGTCCGTTCCAGGTCCATTCCTGGAACAGATCCTTCTGGGGCACGTCCATGCCCGACATGATGACATCCAGACGTGATGTCCTTTTCGGTCCTGTTCACCTGTCTAGAAAGGTGGTTCTCCTGGGTCGTCGGGTGGGCTGGTTTCGTTTGGTGTGTTGGGTTTCGAATTGTGTTGGGGTGGTTGGTATTTGGGTGGTGGTCCGGTGTAGACGTGGGGGTAACTGAGGTAGGTGTGTCCGGTGGGGCTGGTCATGATGATGGTGGCTGGTGGGTGGTGGGGGTTGGTGGAGATCCGGTGGGTCCAGCGGCCTTGGTGTTTCATCCGGTGGTCACGGTCGCATTCGGCGGCGAGGTTGGGTTCGCTGGTGTCGCCGGCGGGCCAGGCGATGATGTGGTCGAGGTCGCTGTGGGTGGCGGGGTGGTGGCAGGTGGGGGTGCGGCAGGTGACGTCGCGGGCTCGGACGTGGTCGGCGAG
>DATINJ010000249.1:0-12589 GCA_035474375.1 Kineosporiaceae bacterium
ACTGCAGCGCGAATGGGCCGAGCGCCTGCAGAGCGGGAATATATCTGGCTATCCAATCGAAGGGCTAGGAGATGTCTTGTATGAGACTGAACTGGGCCAGCTCAACTTCTGGCACGTCTTTGGGCTCGATCTGCATGACAATATGCAGGCCATAAGTGGCGAACGAGGGCAATCTTGGTGGGTCGAAGCAATTCGATTCCCCGACGATGAATTCGAGACTCGCGCAGCGGAACTGGAAAACTACGCCATGGTGGCTAGCTTCAATACTGCTAAGCGGCGACAGCCATGGACAGCAGACGATTATCGCAAATGCCATACCGTAGCCGTTTTTCGCAGCGGTTCGAGCACCCAATCGATCTGACTACGCGGCTTGGAGACCCGGAACACGTTGCCCGAGTCAGCCCCGACCATTAGGCCGCCAACTCTCGGGCGAATTCAAGGGCAATGGTCACCCGACCGCCAGGCGCTCCGCTGAGACGGTCATAGCTCACCAGAACTTTCGAAAGTTCCTTGTAGTGGGTGATGGGAGTCAGGCCCGCCAGATTGAGGATGTGGTCCGGCGCGGGGTGCTCGATGCCGGCCTCCAGTGCTGAACGCGAGGCTGGCGGCACGGTCGAGCCGGGACAGGTAGCGCTTCGCGCTGATCGCGTGTGGCATCAAACGTGGTGCGACACGCTGCTGAATGATGGGGTGCAGCAGTCATTGATGCCGATTCTATGGGCATAGTCGCAGGTGGAGGGCGGTGTAGTCGCGGTCTGGCAGTCTCATTCCACTACCACTGCGGAACATGGGATCCCGAGCGGGCCGTCGCTGAGGTGCCGCCTCATTCAAAACGACTGAAACGGTTACGCCGATTGGAGCCTAAGCGTAGTCTGGATCAATCGTGACGCATGATCGCCGTCCGAGCACAGGCAGTTCCTGTCACGGCGTGTGTCGGGGTCCCGGAACGCGTCGCAGAGCGTTGCTCATCATGAACGAGATTCTCGTCTAGCTCTCTCAACGAGATGTAACCATGCCTGACCGAGCCAAGACACCGGGGGTCGGCCTCGCCGAGGCGATCGCCAGGATCCGCGACGAATTGCTCCGAACCCGAGCTGAGGGGTCTTAACATGTTGCACAAAATGGTTATGGCTAGTTTGATTGCGACGATGTCCCTGGTTGGAATTGCGCCAGCTGAAGCGAGCTCCGATCGTGTCACCCACGGTGACGCCCAGGCCGTTTTCCAGGCCTTTGGCAACGGCGGGTGGGCCATTTTAAATCACCATGACGTGGACTTCGGTGACTTTGCGGAGGGTCTGGGTGCGCCAGCCGATGGCGAGGTGAAAGCAGCCATTCGACCTTTCTCGGGCACGTTATGGGACGGTCGGCATTTCTGTGCGGAGGATTGGCATGTTATTTTGATCGCTTGGATCGAAGGCGGCGATGCATCGTTTGACATGCAAGATGCGAAGGCCATTATGAATCCAGTGACCATTGAGTTTGTGCTTGATGGTGCGTCGCTGCCCACGGAGCGGACTGCCATAAAGCGATTCCTCGCACCCGAGAGATTTGATATGGCAGAGGCCTACTACTTTCAGCAGGGGGCGGTATTGTCGCCGAGTGCCTTAGCGGTGGGTAGTCATACGCTAGCGGAAACGGATACGTCCATTTATGGCACATTCACCGATCAGATCACATTTTATATTGATGCGCCTGGTACTGGGGCCTGTCTCTAACAATCGGGGTCCCACATCGCCCACCTGATCTGGACCAGACGTGACCTGTCACTAGCCAAAGTCGCTGTGGCCGAGCAGAAGCGCTCCGGTCTCGAGCACGGCAAGCTCCGCCGGTTGCCGATCCCGGTTCTGATCCCCTGGCCCGCAGCGTCAGACGACCGCCCCGCGAAGGCAAGATTGAACGCCGTTCGAGCCCGGCCGTCCCGCTAGTCGAGCCATGCGTTCGCGCCGGCCGAGCGCGGCGGCCGGGTCCCGGCAGAACTTTATTGACCAGGGGGATGTCCGCCAGCGCAAAATGTGCCTAAACTCACGCCACAGCCCGACCTACCGGGCAGTAGCTTTAGGGGGTTGTGATGCGCCGATGGACAGCAGGGCGACTGGTTGCGACGTTGGCGATGGGTCCGGCGCTGCTTGCGGCCGGGCTTCTCGCGCCTGCCTCGGCGGCACCAAGTACGGGGCCAATCGGCTCGCCGGTGTCCACGCCATCCCCGGAAGCCGATATCAATGTCACCGGCGCACCATTCACCGGGCTCGGCGCGGACGGCCAGGTTCGTGGACTGGTGGACGCACACTCGCATCTTTTCGCCGATCAGGGTTTCGGCGGGGATGTCCTCTGTGGAAAGGTTTTTGACCCGGCCGGAGTCGCGGCCGCGCTGAAGGACTGCCCCGATCACTACCCCGACGGCTCGGCGGCCTGGTTCGAGAACCTGACCAAATCCGGTTCCCTGACGGGCAAGCACGACCCGGTCGGTTGGCCGACCTTCAAGGACTGGCCATCGCATGACTCGATCACCCACCAGCAGATGTACTACCGGTGGGTGGAACGCGCCTGGCGCGGTGGCGAGCGCATCATGGTGCTGGATCTGGTGACCAACGGCGTGCTCTGCTCGATCTATCCGATCAAGAGCGGCAGCTGTGACGAGATGGTCGCGATCCGCCGCGAGGCGGCCTCCGCCTACGCGCTGGAGAAGTTCGTCGACGCGCAGTACGGCGGGACCGGCAAGGGCTGGTTCCGGATCGTCAAGACGCCGCAGGAAGCCAAGGCCGCCGTCGTCGACGGCAAGCTTGCGGTGGTCCTCGGAATCGAGACGTCAGAACCGTTCGGCTGCAAGGAAATCTTCCGGATAGCGCAGTGCAGCAAGGCGGACATCGACAAGGGCCTGGACGAGGTCTACGCGCTCGGGGTACGCAGCATGTTCCCCTGCCACAAGTTCGACAACGCGCTGTGCGGGGTGCGATTCGACGGCGGCACCTTCGGGTTGATCCTGAACGCAGGCCAGTTCACCAGCACCGGGCATTGGTGGCAGACCGAATCCTGCACCACCGCCGCACACGACAACACGATCGAGGCGGGGGTGCTACCCGCAGAGGTGGCCAAGTACTTCCCCGGCGGCTTGCTGGCACCGATCTACGGTCCAGGCCCGCATTGCAACCGCGCCGGCCTGACCTCGCTGGGCAAGTACATGATCCAGGGGATGATGAAGCGGCACATGATGGTCGAGGTGGACCACATGAGCGTCAAGGCGGCGAACTCCGCGCTCACCCTGATGGAGTCGGCGTCCTACCCGGGGGTGCTGTCCACGCACAGCTGGCTCGATGCCACGTACTACGAACGGGTTTACAAGGCGGGCGGTTTCGTCACCGCGTACCCGACCGACGCGACGTCCTTCGTGGCCGAATGGCAGCAGACCAAGGCGCTGCGGGACAAGTACTCCCGGCCCGGGTACGGCTTCGGCCTGGATATGAACGGCTTCGGTGAATGGCCGGCGCCGGTCGGTGCGAGCGCACCGAACGCGGTCACCTACCCGTTCCAGACGTTCGACGGCGGCTCCGTGGTCAGCCGCCAGGTGGCCGGGCAGCGCACCTTCGACATCAATACGGACGGGCTGGCGCAGTACGGCCTGTTTCCGGACTACGTCGAGCAGATCCGGCGAACGCCGGGCGGCCAGGCAGTGGTCGACGACCTGGCCAAGGGCGCCGCGTCGTACCTGAAGACCTGGGCAGCGACCACGGCCTACACTCCCTGAGCCCGGCTCCGGCAGGCCGAGTCCACGCCTTGGGGCACCTCGGGACTCGGCTGGCTGCTCCTCCGAAAAGCCGAGCGGCCACCGGTCCCGAAACCGCAGCAGCGCGTCGCGATCGGCCCTGATCCTCGAGGGGCCGCAACCCGGCTCGGTATAACTTCCGGGAAAACGGTTCTTTCGGGCCGTTTCGGGGGTTAATCCGAGCCGGGCTGCGGCCCGGCAGGTGACGTCCAGGGTTTGGTGCTGGTGGCGAGCGGAATGGACCACTGAGTTGTCGGCAGTCCCCTGCGGACGGCCGGCGAGCGTGCTACGAGCCGCCGCCGGCCGTCCGCAGTTCCGTTCGCCGGTCCAGCAACCAGACCCGCGAACGGCGGTTCATCGACTCGTAGCCCTCGGCCCACATCTGCGCATACCCAGAATGCCCGGACTCGGCCTGAGCTCGGATGGACAGGAGCGAGTCGTCCAGGAAGCCAAGTAGAAGGTCGACCACTCGATCGCGCTGCGCCGGGCCAAGGCGGTGGACATCGGTGAACCGGCCGAACCGGTCGACCAGGTCGGTGCCGGCGCGGGCGTCGGCGATGTCGACCGGGTCGCGCAGCGGGATCCAGTGCCGGGCGGCGACCGCGATGTCGAACAGCGGATTGGTTGGAGTGGCGAAATCGAAATCGATGAACGCGGCAGCCCTGCCCGCACGCACGACGACGTTCTCCAAGCAGAGGTCGGTATGGCACACCAACTCGCCCTGCGCCCCGGCAGGCAGCCGGCGGTCCGGCCAGCTCGTTCCGGTTGGTAGACGAAATCCTGCTGCAGCGCAGTGCAGTTCGCGCTGCAACGTAGCGACACTGAGCAGCAGTTCGGTGCTCGCAGCCCACTCCGGATAGGGCGGGACGGCGACGTCACCAGGTAGGTAGTCAAGAATCTCGCGGCCCATGTCGTCCAGCCCGTGGAACCGTGGAGCGCCAGCAAAACCGGTTTCCGCTAAATGGGCAAGGAAGTGCCGGACCGGGACAGCTCCCGGCCCGCCAGGACGGCGCACCGTGTTGCCAACCCTGACCACCGCACCCGCCTGATCCAATCCACCAGCCAGTGGCTCCTCGACCGGGTCGTCGCTCACACCGTCCACCTCCGGATGCTCCACATCAATCCTCCGCAGAGGCCATGAGTTCGGATTGCCCGGCAGGCTCCAGGCAGCCGGCAAGGTGACCGTGCCAAACAGTAGGGAGAGCAATGTCCAGGTGGCGGAGGCAGGGGGCGGCCGCCACGCCACCGCTCGTGGCCACCGCACTAGTCGCATTCGGGCCGGGATGCCGCCCAGATCTGCGACGCGTTCCGTCTGGTCACTGTATGTGACCGAAACGGGAACCATTCCGAGCCGAGCCGGACACCACCGGCGCGCCCTTCACCAGCGCCCCCTGGAACGCGCCCCAAATCGTCAGCGATCCGACATCATGCCCCGAACCATCCCGCCACCAGAGCCCACCGGCCTTGAACTTTATTGGCATTGCACCTAGGACACCCCTAACATGACGTTGTCGTCCATCCCCCGAGGAGACACAACGATGCTCCGAGCCCGTGCCCGCCGAACCGATCGGCGAACGGCGGAAGACGTTGCACCGTACGAAATAATCGACGCTGCGTCTACCGCTTCGGCCGACCCGGCGGGAGCGGCGACGACCGGTGTCGACGACGGTCATGAGACCGCCATGAATAAGGCGACCACGCTGTATGTCGTCGACCAGTTATTCAATCATGGCAATTTCACCGTAATCGACGAGTTCGTCAAGCCCGATCTGATCCAGCACGGCCCTGCCAAAGCCGATGGGGCCGAAGGGCTTCGACAGTCCATTGCCAGCCTCAAGACCACCTACCCCAGATCTCGCATCGACATCAAACGCGTGATCGCCGAGGGTGACCGAGTAGTGCTGCACAGTAACGTTATTCTGTCGCCGGGCACCAGCGGCTTAGCGTGCGTCAATTTTGCGCGCCTCGAACTCGGCAAGATAGCTGAGTTCTGGGAGGTCCTGCAGATGGTGCCGGAGAGCACCGTGAGCGGCAACGACATGTTCACTACTCTCAGTGACCCGCCCGTCACTTGGCCGGACCCGAGCGCCGACACCACGCTCAGTAAGAAGATCGCCGGCCTGCTCTTCACCGAGGCCGTCATCGGTCATGACCTCACCGCCTTCGACCGTTACGCCGCCGACCCTTACTACGATCACAGCGCCTACGTTGCCAATGGCATCGCCGCCGCCAAGCAGTTCTTCATCCAAGCGAGAACTCGCTACCCCGAGTCGACCATCGACTTCAACCAGGTCGTCGCAGAAGGTGACCTGGTCGCAGTCTTGTATCACCTGCGCCGCACTCCTGATGACCCAGGCCTCGCTGCCGCAGACTTCGTTCGGGTCCGCTCCGGCAGAGCCGTCGAATTCTGGGACGTCATCCAAGAAGTCCCTCCGGTCTCGGCCAATTCCAACACGATGTTCTGATCCGCTGCGCACACCTGTTCGGCACCCGGCCGGCCTGACCCCGCCTGCCCCGCGTGATGACCGGCGAGCGAACGTCGCCGGTCATCACGGTGCTACGCCGTCTCCTTGACAATCAGTACGATTTTTCCCGTGGCACGGCCGGTTTCGCCCAAGGCGTGGGCCTTGGCGGCGTCCGCGAGCGGCATCTGCACGCCGATATCGGAGTCTCGCCGATTGCCTACCGGCGCACCTTCCGTGGCGTCAGCTAGAATGCTAGCATTCTAGCTGTGTCTGAAGAGGTCAAGCAGTTCAACGTGTACCTGCCGGTCGAGCTGATCAAGCAGATCAAGCATCGGGCCATCGAGTCGGAGCGGTCGCTGTCCGCCCTGGTCACCGATGCGCTGCGGATCTACCTCGACGACACACCCGATCCGGGGCCGCAATCACGATCTGGGAAAGGACATTGACGTGACCACAGAGGGCATCGAGGCCGTGTTCGTGACAACTCACAACTGGGGCAAGTCGGCGAAATTCTTCCAGAGCCTAGGCTTCGAGCTGGAGTTCTCCACCGACCACAATTCCGGGCAGCTCCGCAATGGTGACGGGCCGTACGTGTTCATCGCGGAGGTTCCCGAGGACACCGAAATCGGGCTGCAGCTCGTGTTGAAGGTGGCCGATGCCGAGGCATTCAGCATCGATCCCTCGGTCGAGGTGATCACTGCGTTCGAGGACACGCACTACGGCACCAAGGAGATGACGGTCCGGGATCCCGACGGCCGGGTCTGGAGTCTGCAAGCCCCCGCCAAGAACTGAACTTAGAGGCTGCCGGAGCCTCCTATTGCAGGAACTGCGCCAGTGCGGCTGTGGTGGCAACCGGGGCCTCCTCTGCGAGGAAATGCCCGGAGCCCGGGATGGCAGTGGTGAAAATGTTGGTGGCGTAGGAGTTCCATACTGCGGCTGGGTCGTAATGCCGCCCGACAAAGCCTTTCGATCCCCACATGACGAGCAGTGGGCAGCTGATTCGGTCGCCGGTGGAGTAGCTGTGCTCGTCGTGTTCCAGGTCGATACCGGTGGCGGCACGGTAGTCCTCGCAACTGGCGGCGATGGCGGCGGGCTCGCGAAAGTGCGTGATGTAGTGCTCGAGGGCGGCTGCAGCGAATGGATGGTCGACGGCGGACCAGGCAGCCAGCTTCGTGCGGAGGTAGTACTCGGGGTCGGCGCCGATGAGTCGTTCGGGGAATCCGGGGGTTTGGGCGAGGAAGAACCAGTGCTCGTAGGCCAGCCCGAACGCCATGTCAACGGTGCTGAAGACGTGTCGGGTAGGCACGATGTCGAGTACGGCGGCGCGGTTGATGTGGGCCGGATGATCGAGGCACATCCGGTGCACGACGCGGGCGCCGCGGTCGTGTCCGACCGCGGCGAAGCTGTCGAACCCCAGCCTGGTCATCACCGCGACCTGGTCCGCGGCCATGGCGCGCTTGCTGTATTCGCCGTGATCGGCACCAGCGGGCGGTTTCGCGGACCCGCCGTAACCGCGCAGATCGGTGAGGACGACGGTGTGGTATTCGGCCAGGGCCGGTGCGACTTCGTGCCACATCACATGGGTTTGGGGGTAGCCGTGCAGCAGGAGCACTGGCGGACCCGAGCCGGCCTTTCGGCCGACGATGCGGATGCCATCGACGTCGATCTCGAACGGTTCGAACCCTGCCAGTAGCTGTGCCATCTGCGCGGATCACTCCCTTGCTGCGGCGAGGCGGCCTCGAGCTGGACCGTCAGCGTACGCCCGTAATCTCTTCCCCGGAAGAGGGCTTGTCCTCGGGTACGGCCTGACCCGCCCGTATTATCAGGCCGAGCGGATCATCGCCGCACTCGGCGAACTCCTCGCCTCGGCGGCCCCGACCGGGTGAGGCAGACTCATGGAGTACACGACGATTCGGCACGACCTGGAGGACGGCGTCCTCACCGTCACCCTCGACCGTCCCGACAAACTCAACGCTTTCACCGTGACGATGGCCGACGAGCTGGAGCAGACGTTCATCGAGGTGAACGACCAGGACGACGTCCGAGCGGTGATCGTGACCGGGGCCGGCCGGGCGTTCTGCGCCGGCATGGATCTCAGCGTCCCGGGGAATGTCTTCGGCCTGGACGAGAGTCTCGAGCCGACACTCGCCGATCTGGACGCGCTCGACGACCCCAAGGTACGCGCGGTGCGGGACACCGGTGGGCGGGTCACGCTGGCCGTCTATCGTTGCCGCAAGCCGGTGATCGCGGCGATCAACGGAGCTGCGGTCGGGATCGGGGCAACCATGACCCTCGCCATGGACGCCCGGCTACTGTCCACGAACGCCCGATTTGGCCTGGTGTTCGGGCGGATTGGGATCACACCCGAGGCGGTGTCGACGTGGTTCCTGCCACGTCTGGTGGGGCTGTCCACCGCGCTCGATCTCGTGTATCGGGCTGACATCCTGACCGCGGCGCAAGCTGAGGCAGTCGGGCTGGCGACGGCCACGCACGAGCCCGACTCCCTGCTGGCCGAGGCCCGGTTGCTGGCCGATGCCTGGACCCGTGGGCGTTCCCCGGTCGCCGTCGCGCTGGCCCGGCAGATGCTCTTGCGCAATGCCGCCCTACCCGGGCCGGAGGACGCGCACCGGGTCGACTCGCTGGCGATGTTCTACTCCAGCATCGGTGACGGCAAGGAGGGCGTGGCGGCCTTCCTGGAACGGCGAGAACCCCGGTTCACCGGCCGCGCGTCCGCCATGCCGCCGTTCTACGACGACTGGCTCGCCCAGGACTGATCCGCCACCCAAGGCCAACGCCGAGCGCCGGCCCACCCTCGACGGGTGGACCGGCGCTCGGAGGCGGTTGCCAGATCAGGTTTCCAGGTCAGCGAGCCACGATCCGCCCGATCCACTTGCCGGCCGTCTTGGTGGCGGTCTGCGAGGCGTACCGGCCGTGTACTGCCTTGGCGCGTTCCAGCACGACGGCGCGCTCCTTGGCGTTCAGCCCGGTCACCACGAGATCCGGGATCACCTGGCTGGTCGCACACACGGCGTCGTGGTCGTCGCAGACACTGACGGTGCGGCCGGCGAACGGTGCCGCGACGGTCGCGAGCGGCGCCGGCGCGGTGCAGCTGACGACGTCACTGATCAGATCGCAGACCCCGTAGGAGCTCAGCGGAGCATCACCGAAGTCGAGCAAGCCCCAGTCCTGGGTGCGCTCGGGGTCGGCGATCAGGGCGGCCCCCACGACGAGGCTCTTGCCGACCGAGTCGTTGGTGGCGGCGAGCTGGTTGAGGAACTCGTGCGCCACCATCGCCCCCTGCGAGTACCCGCCGACCACGATCTTCGTCCCGGCTGGGCACTCGGCTCGGACGCTGGCGTACTGCGCCCACATCTCGGTCACCCCCTGGTTCTTCCCGGCCAGGTACCGGCTGAGGTTCGAGGCTGCCTTGGCGTGTACCTGGTTGAGGTAATCCACCGGGTTCTTCGACTTGATCTTGTTCAGACCGGCGGTGATCACGTCGACGGACGGCGCCGGATAGTTCAGCACTCGCACGCCGATCTTCTTCCCTCCTGCCGTGGTCTTCATGTTGTCGTACACCGTCTTCAGCTCTCGCGACACCCAGAGGTTGGTTCCGGTCTTGAAGTGCTGCCCGGAGCCGGCCGCAGCCAGGAAGACGGCGTCACCGCACTCCCCCGAGGCCGGTGGGCCGCCCGGACCGGGCGTCACGACGGTGCCGGGTTTGACGCAGGACGGGTCATTCACCCCGGTCCACACCAAGTTGACCTTCACCTCGCCGACCGCCTGAGCCGGGTTGTTCAGGGTGATCAAGAATTGCGGCAAACCCAGCCCGGTTGACAGGTTCCGGTCTGCCAGCGCCACCGTTCCGGTGGCGTCGAGCGTCCCGTCGGCAGCACCAGCGATCGGGTGTGCGTCGCCGTCCTGGAATGCCACCGTGCCGGTGCTGTAGCCGGTCCGTGGTGGTTCCATGACCTGCAGCGAGGTGTACGTCGCGGGCTGGCATGCCACGCTCGCCACCACGAAACTCGAGGCCAGCACCCGAATTGGGCCGGCACCGCAGGCACCGCCGGTGTACGCGTCGAAATTCTGAATCTGCTGGCTGCCGTAGTCGGCGTTGACCCACAGGCAGGTGGGCCGGGCCGGATCGGGATTGACGGTGTACAGGAATCCGAGACCACTGAACGACTTCGGGAAACTCGGGCAACCGGCATCGGAAGCCCAGCTGTAGCAGTGCACTTGGTCGGTGTTGCCGTTGGGCACGTAGACCCGCGGCCCGACGGTTACCGCCCCGCCGTTCCAACCCTCGGTCGCCGGGATCGCCGCGGCCAACCCGGCCGGAGTGGGAACCGAGACGCCGGAGAGGTCGAAGCACGGGTCGGCACCGGTGGGCAGGCAGAGACCCTTGGTGGTCCCAGCCGCGTCCAACATCGGGAACGGTGCCCCGTACGACGACGGGTAGCCATTGGCGGCCACCGGCCAGGAGCCGGTACAGCCTGACCCGGTGCCCGGATCGAAGCAGCCGATCTTGCCGTTGCCACCGGTGGTGGCGGCCACGACGACGCGGCCACCGATCGCCGACGCCTGGGCTTCTGGATAGCTGGAGTTGCTGAACTGGCCGGCCCCCAGCGGGACGGCGAACGGCTGCCCGGCACAGGCCGCGAACGTCTTCAGGTCGAAGCACATCAGCGCGTTCTTCGACGCACCGGCCGCCTCGCCCTGCACGTAGTTGAACGCGTACCACTTGGAACCGGTGGCCACGGGCTCGCTGACATTGCTGATCCCACCATCGAGCGGCGCGTCGCCGACGGCCGTCAGCGCCGTGAACCCGCAGAAAGGGCTCACCGCGGTGCCGGCGATGACGGTGTCAACGCAGACCACACCGGCAGTGCCGTCGGATCCCCGGGTGGCGTAGACATACAGCCTGTTCGTGGTCGCGTCGAACCACAGGCCCGGGTGGCCTGAGGTGGCGAACGACCCGCCCGTGGCATCGGTGACGGTCCTGGGATCCCAGCAGTTGGAGGCGTCCGACTGCAGATGACACGCGACGGTCAGGCTCGCGGAGTGATGGAACACGTTGAAGACGGACGTCGGACCGACCGCGAGCGCCCAGCCGTCGCCACCGCCGCTACCGCCATAGGTTGATGCCGGTGGCACCGGAATGGTTTGGGACGCCGAATACGTCGCGCTGCCGGCGTCGGCCGCTCGCCACGATCCGCCCGGTGCCGCCAGCGACGCCCCCGACGCCGCTCCCCCGTTCAGGCTCACCAGCAGTCCTGCAGTCAGCGCGGTCAGCGCGGTACAGAACCGATTTCGCAAACTTCGATTTCGCATGAGACCCCCCGGTCACGATGATCAATTATCGGACCATAGCGATCGCGAAAGGCCAGAAGGGGTCGACTCGCGGCCGATTGGGGTGAACGCCGAGCCCCTGGTCCGCCATTCGCCGTTCGGAATGTTCGCGTCTTCGACGGTTTGTCGGGACGCGGGCGAAATCGGGCCAGCCCAAGGACTCCGCCTGCGAAATCAGCCAGCGTCAATCACGAATACTGCTGCGGCAGAGGTCTTTCCGAACGCGATCAGACTAGCCGCAGCGAAACCCGTTCTCACCCATCACTGGTGTGCCAGGAATCCGTATCCTTCGCCGGGGACGCCGAGCGAGCGTCCGCTGATGTCGACCCCGTTGCCGAGCCCCTTGCCCGTACCGAACATCGTGGTCACCGTCCCGGACGGGAAGAATTCGGGATCGCCGGGGATCATTTCACCGGGCGCACCGATCGCCGCATCCAGCCCGCCGGCACCGTCAAGGTTGAGCACTGCCATCCCGGACCCGAAGTAGTCATCAGCCTCCGGGGAGCCCGGGACACCGGCCGATGACTGGCTGAGGGTCTGCGATTTGGCCCCGGTCAGACCCTTCGGCGATCCGCGCAGCAGGACGACGGAACCGGCCTCCATCACCTTGCCGACATCCTCCGACACGCTGACCAGCACGTCGGCGATTCCGTCTCCGGTGATGTCGCCTGCGGCAAGGGACCTGCCGAAGCTGTCGTTGTCCTCGACGCCACCGGCGATGTTCTTGTCCCGCTGCGAAAGCAAGATCATGCCCTTGACCGACATCCCGGTGCTCCGGACCGTCAGGCTCGCCACCACGCCCGCGTTGGTGATGATGTTGCGGGTCACGTTGACCTGCGCGTGGGCCGAGCCGACGATGACCTCCCCGGTGCCATCACCGGTCGTGTCCGCGATCACCAGGCTCGTCCCGAAGTACCACAGCACGATCTCCTGAGGCTTGGCTATCGGGGCGGTCGCATGGCCGCTGACCGTCGTGATCTTCTTCAGCGACACGCCGGCCGAAGACCCCCAGAAC